>JAKJHA010000066.1 GCA_022704125.1 Verrucomicrobiota bacterium
CCGCCGGTGGATCCCGCTGGGCAGTTCCCTGCGCAGGGTGTCGGGGCCTATGGCGGTGTGCTGTTCGACAGTGAAGGCGGCACGGCAGTGCGTGGTATGATCCAGATGGCGGCAAGCTCGAACGGACGCATTACGGTGAAGGTGATACGGGGATCGTCCAGCACCACACTGAGGGTGTCGGGGGTCAAGACCACCGCGACGGACGGCAGTTTTGAATTTGCGTATTCTTCGGCAAGACGTCAGCAAGACCTGCGTATTCAGGTGGATCCGCGCGGCTTTTTCACCGGTACTTTCAACGGTCTGTCGGTTGCGGGGCGCAGGATTGTGAAGGACGATGTAACGCCGTTTACTGGGTATTACACGACGGCGTTGGATGTCAAAGGGGTGTCCAATACGTTGAAGCCTGTTGATAATCAGCCGGAGGGGGTGGGTTACCTGACGCTGACCGTCAACAGCCGCGCCTCGGTGAAATATAGCGGACTATTGGCGGACGGGACTAAAGTCAGCGGGACCTCCTCGTTGCAGGTGTATGATGGGGCGGACCTGCCGGCGCTGGGCTTTCAGAATGGCGTAAAGGGACGGAAATACGCTTGTTTCGTGCTTTACACGCCGCTTTACCGGAAGCGCGGCATTGTGGCGGGGCTGGTGTGGATTGACGCGAGTAGAGGGGCGGGACCTGAGGACAACCTTGTCTACCTGACAGGCTCGGAGTGGCAGTATCCCGGCAAGAGTATCGGGGGGGGGGCGGACCGTTTCACGGCAGAATTTGATGACAGCGATGCGATCGGTGCTTTTTATGCCAGAGGACAAAATCTGGCCGTGCGATACGGCGGTATGCGCCTCTATGCGGACGAGGAAAGCATGGCCAACGTGATTGCGTCGGGTGCGTCGATCCAGACAGATACCGGCTTAAATCCCTCGCTGCGTGCCTCTACCCTAACTGGGCTCATGAGTGGCAAGCTGAGAGATCCGGAGACAGGCGTGTCAGCGACTTACAAGGGGGTTCTGGTGCCCGCCTTGCAGGTCGGTGGCGGCTTCTACCTTGTACGAGACAACCGGTTTTCTTATCAGGTCAAGAGGTCGCGCGCTGTGCGGATCGCGGAGTGAGGCGCGCGGGAGTTCATTAGTGTATTAGTTAATCGGTGCATTAGTGCGTTGGTGCGCTAGTGAATGGGGGCTTTGAGGGGGGACGGGCAGACGCTCGTCCCTGCTTTCGTTTTTTTCGGCCAGGAGGAGTATGAGCCGTTTCCTTTTTTTGATTTTTTGGGGGGTTCTTGTAGCCGTCCATCCGGGTCATGCTGAAGAGGTACAGGACGGTGTACGGGAACGGCGCACGGCAGTGCGGCGGCGTGCGGTGAAAGACGATGATACGTCCAACCTTGAATTGGTGGGGACGAACGTCGCTACCGTGGGTGAAGTCACGCTTCTCGACAGTCCGCAAAGTGTTTTCGTGCTGACGAACCGCACCGATCAAACCCTCGCCATCCGCAGCCTGCGCCGCACATGCGCGTGCATCACGGCTTCCGCAGATACCATGTCCGTTCCGCCTGGGGGTAGCGCCCGCATTACGATGGTTCTCGATCTGACCGGCATTCAGGGGCCTTTCAAACGCGCTCTTTGGGTCACATTGGCCGGTCCCGACCGCAAGCGTATCCTGCTCCAGCAGGTCGGCACTGTCCTTCCGTTGTTCACCGGACTCCCAGATGATGAAGTCATGTTGCATGCGCCGGATTTGGCTACGGCCTGTTGGACCAACACCTTTGTTCTGACTCCGACCGACCCAAGCCTGCGGCTGGGAACGCCGCTTTTCGTCACCACCAATAGCGCACTGCGCCAGACGGCTGCGCTCGTCACCAACGCTACGCCACAAGGCGCCTGCACCCTGACGGTCGTCTTGCAGGCACTGACCAATATTCATGCTGAAGCGCGTCTGCTCCTGCCGGTAACGGGTACCAAAAGGCGGAACGACCAGCTCCTGCTCAAGCTCAACGCCAAGGTCGGCCAGCGCCTGACGGTCAGGCCAGATCAACTCTATCTGCGCGTGTCGCCCCGCCCGACCTTAAACCGCTTTCTGCTGCGGACCGATACCGAGTCGGCCGATCCCGCGTTGCTGACTTGGACGCCACAACTCGAAGGCATGACCGTAACGCCGCAGACCGTCAAGTCGAAGTCCAGCCTGCTGGTGACGTTGACGCTGACTCCGCAAGCCGTCAAAACGTGGCTGGCGCAACCGGAGGCGAGCCTGTCGTTCGCTTATACCAACCACACGCCCACGACCGTCCGCGTTTTACCTGCTCTGGAAGACGATGCTGATGCCGGCGCGGAGGAAGAGGAAGAAGAGGAGTAATCCTCCTAGATGTGCACGGCCTCCCGCCGGGATGGAGCACGTCGAACGCCCAACGCCGAACTCAGAACTCAGGATGCAGAAGCATTAAAACGTCACCAGCAGCCCGTTCGCGACTTTACGCGCGGTCTCTTCGCCGGCGAAGTGCTGCACCAACACCAGTGCAAAGAGCATGGCTGTGCCCGGCCCTTGGCTGGTGATGATGTGGCCGTCGGCAATCACCGGTACGCCGTCATACGATTTGCCTAAGGCTTCCGCACAGGCGGGATAGCATGTGGCACGCCGCCCTTTGAGCACGCCGGCCTGCGCCAGCACCGTAGGAGCGGCGCAGATGGCGGCCACAAATTTATCGGACTCAGCAAACGCCCGGAGCGTCGCAAGCACCCGCTGGTCGGCCGCCAGATTTTCGGTGCCCAGTCCGCCGCCCGGCAGCACGATGGCACCGAAGGAGTCGATCTCCAGTTCGTCCCACACGGTATCGGCCAGCAGCACCACATCGCGTGACCCCACGACCGACCGATCATTGCCCAATGCGGTTGACACCACCTCAATCCCGCCGCGCCGCAAAACGTCGATTACTGTGACCGCCTCAATCTCCTCGACACCATCCGCCAAAGGAACCAAAACACGCATCTTGTACCTCCTTGATTACACTCAAAATACTATGCCCGCCATCATAGCGTATCCAAAGAATCGGCGCAAGACCGCGAAAAACCGGATTCGGGGTTGACCCCTTTTGCGTCTCCCTTCATAATGGACCCAACCTAGTGAGAATTTTTTATTGGAGGGCACACATGCGACGTCGTGAGTTTTTGAAGGTGACCGCAGGCAGTGCGGCTTTTCCGCTGTTTTCGATCGGAGAGCCGGCTGCCGCAAAGAAGAAGATCCGGTTGGGACTTATCGGGTGCGGCGGCCGTATGGGGCTCGGCATACATTACGGTATTTTGAACAACATGTGCGGTCCGGACGAGGAGATCGTCTGCATGGCCGAGCCTGATCCGAACCGGTGGGACAGGGTTCGCGCCGTGGTGAAACACCATCAGCCGACGACGGACACCTCAAAAATCCGGGCCTTTTATGATTACCACGAGATGCTGGACAAGATGGGAAACGAGATCGACGCTGTCGCGATCGCGACGCCCAATCACCATCACGCCATCCCCGCCCTTCTCGCGATGGCGAAGGGCCTGCACGTCTTCGTCGAAAAGCCGATGGCGCTGACGATTGAAGAAGTACGCCTCATGCACGCGGCGCAGAAAAAATCCGGTGTCGCGACGCAGGTCGGCAACCATGGCCACAGCGATGAGGGCATGCGCCGCCTCGTAGAATATATCCAGAGCGGCGCGATCGGTCAGGTCCGCGAGGTGTGGGCCTTCAATGACCGCCTGAACGCGATGATGTACAATCCGCCGAAGGCCGATCCGCCGAAGGGCATGGATTGGGACGCATGGTGCGGGCCCGCGCCGGTGCGCGATTATTACGCGCCGACCGAGGATCACAACGGCATCCATCCGCGCGACTGGCACGCATGGATCGGCTACGGCAACGGCGCGATCGGCAACATGGGAACGCACATCCTTGATCCCGTCTTCTGGGCGCTGCGCCTCGGCGAGGTGCATCCTACGAGCGTGGAAGCCACCGATCTTAAGTGGGGCGCGGAAGGGAGTTGGACGTGGCGCAACACGCTCCACTGGCAATTCCCCGCGCGCAAGGGCATGGACCCGCTGACGCTGCATTGGTATGACGGCGTCAAAGATGGCATCCCGTACAAAAAGACGCATGTGAACAAAATCGGCGTCTGCCTGAAGCGCGATTATCAGAACCTGCCGCCGATTATCGAGGAGCTTGAAAAGAAACACGGTCAAAACTTGGGTTGCCTTGGCACGGTGTACATCGGCGAGAAGGGAGCCATGGCGATCGGCCCGCACGGCAACGGCCTTCAGTTCGTCCCAGACTCGCTCAGGACGCAGCTCCCGAGTCCGCCGAAGACGATCCCGCGCGAGAAGGGCATGAACCACACTGAGGATTGGTTGCGCGCGATCCGCAACCCGAACCGTCCGGCCGGCTGTAACTTCGATTACTCTGCACCGCTTGCGACAACGGTGCTCCTCGGCAACGTGGCGGCCCGTGCGGGACTTAAGAAACTTGAATGGAATGGCACGAAGGTCACGAACGACGAGAGTGCGAATGCGTTTCTCAAAACGACGTACCGCAAGGGTTGGGAGATTAAGGGATAGGGAACGCAGAACGCAGAACGTCGAAATGGGAAACTTTCAACGCTCAACGCTCAATTTTTAAGTAAGGAGGTTCTTGCAAAACCCCTTGCTTGCAGGCGTGGCACGGGCATCTTGCCCGTGTTTCATGGGCGGGACGCCCATGCCACGAGGGAGGTTACAAGGGTCTCAAGGAAAAGAAAGGGAAGACTATGCTGAGAAGGGATTTTGTATCAATGGGATTGGCGAGCGCGGTACTCGCGGGATATGCGGCGAAACTGCCGAAAAAGGTGTCCACCGCCGTAGCCAAGGCGGACGGCGGCGGCGACAAGCGGATGCGCGGTCCGTTCCCGATTCTCTCCACGCCGTATCACGAGGACGGCAGCATGGATTACGAGTCGCTCAAACGCGGTGTGCGCTTCACAGCGGACAGTGAGTGTCCGGGCGTGATTTGGTGTCAGTCGAACGATGCGGTCGATCTGCTGACCTTTGAAGAGAAGGTGAAAGGGTACGAGGCGTGCGCCGAGGCGATGCAGGACGTGAACTGCATGATGACGTTCGGCTGTAACGGCGTGGACACGGCGCAGATGCTCCGCGAGACCGAGGCCGTCGAGCAGATTGCCAAGAAGTATCCGCGGACGAACATTGCGATCATCACGCGTCCGCCGAGCACGGGCAAGACACTTGATGACGTGCGCGCCTACTACGAGGCACAGGCCAAAGTGGCGCAGCGCCCCGTGATCATCCAGACGGTCGTGAACAACACCTGCCCGTCCCCGACGGTCGATATGCTCATCGACCTCGCGCGGAAACATCCGAAGATTTTCGGGTACATCAAGGAGGAGTCGGGCGGCGCGCAGGCCAACGCCAACATGATCAAGGAAAACGCAGCGAAGCCGATCATCCACACAGTGTTCAGCGCGTGGGGCGGCTGGCAGTGGCTCTACCAAAGCCGTCGCTGCGGGTCGGAAGGACTCATCACGGAGCGTTGCGCATACGCGCCGCTGCTCGGATACATCTGGAAGCAGATGGAGAACAATGACCGCGACGGCAAGCTGACGCTTGCTTACGCGCTCTTCCGGCTCCTGATCGACCAGCGCGATTTCCCCGGCGGCTTGCGCGGATATTCGCTCTACTACCTCCAGCGTCAGGGCGTGTTCAAGACCACCGTTTCGCGCGTCTACCAAAAGTCCGAGAACAAAGAGCAAGGCATGGTGGCGGTCGGCGACACTACGAAATGGAAACTCCACAACTTCAAGCTCACGGATCTGCAGAAGGCCGAACTCGACGAGTGCTACGACGACATGCTGCGCTTTGTGAAGGAAAATAGCTGAACGCGGCCCATGCGGTGCGCGTGAAACTTTTTCATCAAGGAGTGCGGAAATGAACATGACGAGGCGAGGGTTCATCGGGGCGACTGCTGCCGCAGGCGCGGGATTCATGGCGGTGCCGGTGTTGAGTCAACAGGAGCACACCGGACTCAAACGGTGCGAGATGAAGGATCCTTCGAAGCCGCTCAGGGTCGCGATCATCGGGCTTGGCAGAATGGGAGGCGGGCTGGTGTCCAGCGTCGCCTGGACAAAGCTCGCGAAGGTCGTCGCCTTGGTGGATCCTGATCCGGCGATGATACGGGATGCCAAGCGGAAACTGGCCTCAATGAAGGAACTCGCCATTGACACGAATGGCATCGCCGAGTTCGACGACTACCGCGAGTTCTACAAACAGATGGCGGACGGTGTGGACGCCGTTTTCATCGCGACGCCGAATCATCACCATCTGATGCCGGCCCTGTTGGCGTTCCGGAACGGTATCCACGCATACATCGAGAAGCCGCTTTCCTTTACCGTGGAGGAGGGACGGCGGATGCTCGCGGAAGCACGCAAGCACCATGCCGTCACGCAGATGGGACAGTGGGGACACTCGCAGGAGGCCGTGCGGCGTCTCGTGGAGTACATCGGGGCCGGCGCACTCGGGCAGGTCACGGAGGTGCATACCTGGACGCAGCGCTTGAACGGGCGCATGAACAGGTTGCCGCCGGAGGAGCCGGTCCCGGCAGGGATGAACTGGGACAGTTGGATCGGACCGTCGCCCCATACTGGTTTCCGCAGCGGACGCGAGGGGCTCCATCCGATGGGCTGGTACAGTTGGAAAAACTTTGGCAGCGCCACGCTCGGCAACATGGGCAATCACATCCTCGACCCCGCGTTCTGGTCGCTGAACCTCGGTGCGCCGGAGAGCGTCCGCGTGACGGACGTGCGGCATGGATCGGAGGATTCGTGGAACCTGCGCGACCACGTGATTTGGAAATTCCCCGCGCGCGGTAATCTCGCGCCGGTGACGGTTCACTGGTATGACGGCCTCAAGGGGGATACGCCGTGGGACGACACCACATGGTTTGTCGGCGGCTCGACTTCCAAGCTCATCAAGGACCGCAAAGTTTGGTTCACGCCGCCGCTTCTGGAGGAGATCGAGAAGAAATACAGCGTCGATCTTGGTGACGACGGGTCGATCTTTGTCGGCGAGAAGGGGTATATCGTGATGGGCTGCTTCGGGGAATGGATACGCTTCTTCCCTGGGGAGCTGAGCAAGCCGTCGCCGGAGAAGACGATCCCGCGCGTGAAGGGCGGGCACCAGGTCGACTTCCTGCGCGGCTGCATGGGAGGTCCTGCGCCTTGTGCGAACCTCGAATATTCGCAGCGCCTGAACGAGGTGGTCATGCTTGGCGTGACGGCGATCATGGAAGACAGCGGCGATGAACTCAAGTGGGACGCCAAGGCAGGCCGCTTCACCAACAAGGAGAGCGCAAACACGTTCCTGAAGCGCAGCTACCGCAAGGGCTGGGAGATATAGGTTGATTGGGAGGCATGGGACTAAGAAAGAGGCGAAAAGAAAGGGAACGCAAGATGAGCAAAGAAACGAGTGATTTCAGGTACAATACCGGTGCATCAACAGTGCCGTGGGCAGCAGTTGGCGAGAACTATAATGCCGAGGACACCTACGAGTTCGTCAAGTTTTTGATGGGCGGAAAGGGCAAGGAGTATAACGCCGCGCTCAAAGAAGTGAAAGCCGCGCTCGCCAAGCTTGCGAAGGTGTCGGTCGCTCCGGGCAAACTTTCGATGGGCGACAAGGTGAGCGAAGTGGAGCGCATGGTCGACAAGTACCTTGGCGCCGAGGAAGGAAGTTCGCTCTTTGTCTCAAACTGCACCGCCGCATTGGAGATGGGCTACCGCTATGCGGGGATCGGTCCGGGGGACGAGGTGATCGTCCCGGCGAACACCTTCATTGCAACGGTCGCTTATCCGCTTTCTGTGGGAGCGAAGCTGGTCTTCGCGGACGTGGAGCGGGACACCGTCAATTTGGACCCCAAGGATGTCGCGCGGAAGATCACGAAGAAAACCAAGATCATCGTCCCGGTGCACATCGGCGGTTACCCTTGCGACATGGACGCGTTCATGAAGCTCGCCAAGAAACACGATATTGTCGTGATGGAAGATGCGGCGCATGCCTTCGGCGGCGAGTACAAGGGACGCAAACTCGGCACGATCGGACACTTCGGCTGCTTCAGCTTCCATGAAGTGAAGAATTGCACGTCGCTTGGCGAAGGCGGCATCTTCTTCTCGAACGTGAAGGAGTACCGCGCCGAAGCCCGCCGCGCGCGTTTCCTCGGCGTCGATTTCAGGTCGAAGATCCACAATTGGCTCTACAACATTTCGCTCACCAAGGGCAAGGACGGGGTCACGTACCAAGCCTCGAACAATGCGTCGGTCACTGAAATCCAGGCGATCGGACTCATGCAGCAGATCAAGCGTTACTCAAAGGTCCTTGCGGCGCGCAAGCGCTATGCGACGTATATGACGAAGCGTCTTTCCGGTATCCCCGGCATCATCCCACAGGATCTCGGTAATGAGGATATGAAGCTGACCTTCCACCTCTACCAACTCCAGATTGATCCAGAGATTGTGAAGGGCGACGTGCAACTCCTCAAGAAGAAGCTCGAAGAAAAGGGTGTCACCAACATCCCGCACTTCGGGCCGATCTACCGCTTCTCCGCCCTGCTCGACAGCGGCTACAACGAGAAGAAGATCGCCGCGACGTGTCCGGTGACCGAGTACGTCTTCGACAAGTGCTACACGCATCTTCCGATCTACGGCCTCTCCAAAGACCAGCTCGCTTACATGGCCGATGCGATCATCGCCTCTATCGCGGAGATGAAGGCGGGCAAGTGATAAGGGAGATGGTTTCGTGAGGCGATCAAAGCGATTCCTGTTGCTGGCGGTTGTTGCGTCTGCGTGTGTGGTCAACGGAGCGGACTATCCGCTTGTTGTGTTCCGGCTTACCGGCAGTCCCGTCCACAACCCGGAGTTCTTTAAGGCATCTTGCGAGGTGCACGCCAAGTATAAGGGCGCCTTTGACGAGTTCTGGTATGGGGGCGGACAGCCGCTGTGCAAAATCGAGGTTTGCCGTGAAGACCTGAAGAAGATGGCCGCGATAAGACCTTGGATCAAGAAGGCGGGGATGCAGCTCTCGTTCCAGCAAGGGCTCACCACCGGCCATGATTATGTGTACGTGGGCGTGCCCGGAACGCAGGCAGCCGCCGGTGTCTATGCCCGTGAAGAGGCGGAGCCGTTCCCGGATGATGCTTGGATGGTGCGGAAGAATGGCGAGAAGACGACAGAACGCTGCCTCTGTCCGCGTTCGCCCGCTGTGCTCGATTACGCATACCGCTTCGTCAAGGCTACGCTGGAAGAGTTGCGCCCCGTCACATATTGGCTGGATGACGATCTGCGGCTCGGTGTCGGCAAGGTGGGTTGTTTTTGTCCGCGTTGTCTTGCGGCATTCAACCAGAAGGCGGGTACAACGTTCACGCGCGACGAACTTGTGAAGCGGCTTTTCGAAGGCGCGGAGTTTGATCCGATCCGATTAGAATGGATCACGTTCAACGAGGAGTCACTCGCGCTGTACGGAAAGGCAGCGCGGAAGGCGGCGGACGAGGTGATGCCGAAGTGTCGGCTCGCCTTGCAGACGGTGAGCGCGGATTGCACCCTGAACGGGCGTGACTATGGTCCGATTCTGCGCGAACTCTCCGCGAACGGGAGCGTGCCGTCGGGTGTACGACCGGGGCACGGTTGCTATCGCGAAGACCAGCCGTTTGACTTCCTTAAGAAAGCGCTGTGGTGTACCCGTGAAGCTGAACGCAGCCGACGTCTCGGTCGCCTTTGCGGAACGGTCTGCTACGAAGAAGAGACCTATCCGCGGCGGGTGATGCACAAATCGCCGAATGCGATCGTCACCGAAGCGGCACTCGCGATCGCCAGCGGATGCGACACGGTGTCGTTCTATTGGGCGGACGGCGAGAGGCCGGAACGGATCGAGGATTACGAACGCTTCGTGAGGGCGATTGCCCGCGCGCGCGGTTATTTCGAACGGCTTTCGGCATCGACCCTGCGGACCTCGCTCGGTGGTGTCGCGCGCTGCCTCGGATCGAAGGCGTTTGAGCAGAGCGGCTTTTCGCTGAGCGATGATGCCGACTTGGCGTTGGCACGGTGCGGCATTCCGGTGACGGTGGCCGAGGCGACAGCGAAACACAAGGTCTGGTACACGACTGACCGGTCGCGCAAAGCGATGACAGAAGCAGACTTCGCAAAGGTCAAGGCGGAGGGGTTTGTCGAG
>JAKJHA010000316.1 GCA_022704125.1 Verrucomicrobiota bacterium
GGTTGCCGGTCTACCCTATGGGATGGTAGTGAGGGCAGACAAAGAGCAAAGAGGACAGACAGGATGAAAACAAAACGTATGTTGGATGGTTTTATTACAATCGTGGCGAGTGCCGCGATCCCCATTGCAACCCTCGCGGCGGGGTTCGCCGAGGTCACCATTCACCCCGGAGATGGCGCGGCCACGAACGTCACGGAGCAATTCCGTGGCGCGGTGAACCTCTCCATCAATCCAGGTCTGTCGGGCGGGGGCATTGTCTCGCTCAACCCGAATAATGCCCACTACGGTGTGACTACTCTCGGCTGCGGCACACTGGTTGTGGACAACTTCGCGAATTGTTACAAGAACAGCACGATCGGCGCGGGCGACATGCTCATCCTCGGCCCCGGTACACTCCGCTACAACGGACCGGCGGAAGGTGCCACTGATCGCACCATCTCTAACACGGTGTCAAGGACGCAGGTCACCGTGTTTGAAGTGAACTCCAATCTCTGGTTTAACGGCAACTTCATCCAGCCGGGCGGCGGCTTCATCAAGACCGGCCCCGGAACTCTCCATATTGCAGGTTCCGGCGACAACTATATCGCGTACGGCGAGAACATCTTCGCCATCAATGACGCGATCAACAAGAACCGCCTGAACATCCAGCCCAACGGCGACGCGCCCACCCTCGGGACGGCCGGCTTCATGATCGCGAACGGCACGGTCGTGCTCGGCGAAGGCGGCGGCAACACGTATGTCAACCAGAACTACGATACGCAGATCGGTGCGTGGACGACCTCCGACGGACTGGAAACCGCCGGCACGCTCGAAATCCGCGGCGGTGTCAACCGATTCCAATCCTGGTTCAACATCGGCAAGCAGAACGGCACCGCTGTGACCGCTCCCACGCCCGTGCAATCTACGCTGCGCATCTACGGCGGCTCGACAACCCTTGAAAAGGCGCTCGACATGGGGCGTAACAAAATGGGACAGGGCACATATCCTCAGCGCTGCGCCCCGCGTTTCGAGATGCACGGCGGCACCTTGACCATCTCCGGCCAATTCAAGCTCGGCAACGACATCGGCGCCAACTCCACCGTGTTCCATGACGGGGGGACCATCTATTGCGGCGAAATCTCTTTTGGGGGTTCAACCGGCAGAACGACCAATCTGCTTGAGATTTGCGATTCGGCCTATCTCCAAGGCTGGAACATGTTCGGCGCCAACAGTTCAGTCAACACCAACATCGTCCGCGACGGCGGCGTCCTCGCGCTCAACACCGTACGCAACAACAGCGGCACGCTCACCATGGTTTTCGACGGCGGCTATTTCAGGACGCGCCTTAGTACGGGCACAACGGTAGACGCACTTGCTGCCTCACTCACCGATGTCCTGATCGGTGCGAAAGGCATGACCGTCATTCTTGACGGCAACAACGCCGCCGCCCATTTCGCCAAAGCGTTGACGCCCTCTCCCGACCTTGGCCTCACGCCGGATGGCGGTTTGACGGTTTCCAACCTTTACGCAAGCACCTCGGCCTCGCTCGGCCTCAATGCCGCGAACACCTACACGGGCCCCACCAAGATCTGTTCTGGCAAGGTGGCCGTGGGCCTGAACGGCACCCTTCCTGCGGAATCCGACCTGACCGTCGCCTCAGGCGCGTCACTCGCCATCACGAACACGTCGCAGACCGTGGCCTCCCTGACGCTTGGCACCGAGAACGGCGACGCAACATCTGTTTCCCTCGGGGTGGCCAGAGGCGTGACGCTCGTTTCCTCCGGCGCGTTCACCAACCTCAACGACTCGCCGCTCAGCGTCTCGCTCTTTGAAAACGCAGGCTCTTCCGCTCCGCTTGAGACATCCGGCACATACACCCTCCTCACCGTCCCGCTGGCCTATGCGGAGGCTTTGAACGCTTTACGCGTGACGCTCGCGAACGCCGCTTCCGGCACCGTCTGCACCTTCAGCAAGACCGCGGGCGCGGCCACGGCTTCGCTGATCGCGACGGTCGCCGCCGCCGCCACGGCCGGCGATGTGTGGACGAATCCGGCCGGCGGTGACTGGGCAACCGGCGCGAACTGGCAGGGCGGTACGCCGGTCAACGCGGCAGGCGCCACCGCC
>JAKJHA010000317.1 GCA_022704125.1 Verrucomicrobiota bacterium
CGCGCGTTTCTCGTGGTGCCGATCACGGGCACGTTTCTGGTCGACCTCTTCAACGCCACGGCTATCACGTTCTTCATCCACGCGCTGAAATGAATCTATTCGTTCAGCGGTTGTATGAGTTGATCACCACGCTTTTGTCAGTGATCAGCGTCGGCGCGTCATACAGGGGGATGTCGCTCAAAACGGTCTTCCCGCTTTCGATGGCGCAACGCGCCGGAGGCAGTTCGTAGATCGCACCGGTGACGGTGTCGATCCAGACAGGGTCTTTGAATCTCACCTCGCCCAGCGTGAATCGCGCGGCGACTGTGCCGTTCTCGTTCTCGGGGTGGCTGGAGCAGTCCCAGAAGGCCAACAGGCGAGAGCCGTTGTCCCGTTTGCGGAACAGATAAACTGAGGTCTGTTTTTTGCAAGCGACGTCGCAGGTGAATCCGATGACTGGTTCCAATGTGCTGTCAAAAATCGAAGCGATGTTCTGGAGCGTGTAATACGCGGGTTTGACTTTCAGCACATTGAAGTCCTCATCGCACTTGATAAGGCCCATACGTTTCATGAAGCGGTCTTCGCGGGTACGGATCCACAGCGGATCAACGAATTTCGTGTAGCGTTTCGGCTGGTCGTAAGCAGGGTCATAAAAGGTGAAGATCAGTGATTCGATGCCGTGCCCGAGGTCTCCGATCAAGCGGCGTGCGTTCCATTTGCACTGGGTCAACTCGCTGTTCCACTCGCCCGACGAGATCGGTGCCGAGTAGTGGGGGCTGGAGGTGGCCCCGGATTCGCCCTGCCAGATCCGTATGCCGGGCGCATAGCGCCGGATCATTTCCGCAAAGGTCAGCACCTTGGGGTAACAGGTGTCGGGATTGACAGAGTAGTCGTGATAGATCATCCACGTGAAGAGTCCGGTCTTGCCATTATCGCTCAGAATTTTCATATAAGGCTCGGCATATTTTACATTGGGCCAGCATAGCACCAGGCCTGCGATCCGCGCGTCGGGAATGTGCTTTTTGATGATCTCGGCCGTCCGGATGTTGTTGTCGGCGAGCATGGCGGGCGTGTTCTTTTTGCAGCCGTCCGGTTCGTTCCAGGTGGACCAGTCTTTGACGCGGTCTTTGTAGTGGGCGGCCAAGGCATTGACCCAGGCGTCCCAGGCTGCGAGGGCTGTGTCACCGGTTGGCAGCCCATCTGAAAGCGATGCGCCGCCGCCGCCGGGATAGATCGGGTTACCGTAGGAGGTTTCCAACAGGACCTCCAGTCCGTTCGCGCAACAGTAGTCGACCTGCCGGTCCAGCCACGCGAAATCATAGGTGCCAGGCCGGGTTTCGCACTTGGCCCACCCCGCATGAATGCGAATGCGCACGATGCCGAGCGGTGCGAGCCAGGCTTTGAAGTTTTCGAAATTCCCGTAGTCGCGAGGCAGCATTTCACAGCCGATCGCGATGTTCGAGCGTCCGACCTCTCGGGCGGTGCGAGGCTTGACGGTGCCGATCCGTTTGAGTCCGGGATTCAACGTGGTCTGCACGCGGTCATGCGTATGGTCGATCATCGGCCTCAGTTCGTCGGCAGACAAAGAGCCCTGCATCAGCAGAGCGCCGGATAACAGGCATGTCTTGGCAATCGTTTTCATCACTCAACCCTTTCTTGGTGACTGACACGGTCTTTCAAAAGACGCGGCGCGCCCCAGACCGCATGGTTGCCGCTGCCGTCGCCGCCGGCGGAGGTGGCAATGAGTTGCAGGTTGGTGATCCCCGCGAGCGGCAGATCGAGTGTGTACGCCGGCCGCGTCCCGCGAATCGGCGGCAGGTCGGCCAGCCGCTTGCCGTTGCCCAGGATCTCGAAGCGCACATGCCCGCCCTCGCCGAGTTCGGCGTGCAGCCCTGCCGAGACTTGAAAGCGCGCGTAAACGTCCGCCGGTATCAGATAGGTCAGGACGCTGCGCGTACCGACGCCCACGCCGTGTTCATACACCTTGACCGTGTCCCGTCCGGCCTCGCTGACGCGCAAGGCGAGCGGCACGGCGGTCTTGCCGTCGCGCAACGAGGCGCCGACGGTGGCGTAGCCCCAGTAGGGCCGGCTGAAAAAGGCGGCTTGCGGCAAGTAGAGGTC
>JAKJHA010000067.1 GCA_022704125.1 Verrucomicrobiota bacterium
CGCTCGAACGCGGCATGCCGCCCTGCGGCGGCATCGCGCTCGGTATCGACCGGCTGGTCATGCTGGCCTGCGACGCCGACGACATCGCGGATGTCCGTCCGTTCTGCCAACGCCCAGGCGCGTGCTATTAATGAGTGGCATGCGTCGGCGGCGCTACGCAAAGCTGCACGATCGCCTCGCGCACGCGTTCGGTCTGTTCCGCATTCATCGAGAGAAACTGGTCGCGTCCTTTGCCCGGCATAAACAGGGTGCCTCCGTCGTTTTCGACTGTTACCGTGCCGACCGGTGAGAGCGTGAAATAGCCGCGGTCGGGGTAGACCGCAACCAGCAGCGCGGTGGGATCCCACGTCGGCCGGTTGTGGCCCTTCGGTGAGTAGAGCGCGTAGGCCTCGGGCAACGGATGGTGCTTCATGTAGACGTAATCCCGCTCGATCGACTCGTACGGATAGGCTGCCGCGATCCCGATTTCAAACCCGCTCCAAAGCATCGGCGTCGGCCACTCTTTCGCCAGCTTCTGCGCGGCGGGGATGTCCTTGATCACGTTGTATTCCAGATGGCGCGTTTTCCAGTTGATCGGCTGGAAAGAACCTGCCATGAGCGAGAGCACCTTGACCTTTTTCGCGATCAGTTCCTTGCCGGTGAGCGGCGAATGCGCGTCAGCAGGCGAATCCAGCAGGCGCTGGAAGTTCGTGAAGAACCCGACCTGCACCAGCGACACGCTTTGGTCCGGTTGGGCGGCCAAGATTTTGCGGATCAGGCCAGTGGCTTCGGGGGCCTGCTCGCCGGAGGTAAGATCATGCGGATAACGCAAGCTCCCGTCCTCGTTCTTGGCTGCGGCCAGCAGATTGAATTTACCGGGCTCGGGCGTCACACCACCCTTGACCACTCCGATCGGAATGTCGGGCCGTCCGTAGAAGGTGTTGACCGCATCCACGAACGCGGCGGCTTGCGGATGATCTTTCGTAATGGTCACCGCCAGCAGATCAACCGCGCCGCGTGATTGCAACGTGTGGATCATGCACAGCGCCATCAGGTCGTCGGTGTCATTTCCCATATCAGTGTCAAAAATCAATTTCACCGGCTCAGCGTGCGTCACTGCGACCGCGCAGAGAACCGCCGCCCACAGGCATCTCATGTTCTTCATTTCGTTCTCCTCGTATCCTTCAACGCTTAAACGATCTCCCAGCCTTTGCGGCACTCTTCCCTGATGAACGCATCGGCTTCGGGCGCATTGGTGGCGCGCATGGCGACAGGATCCCACTGGATCCTCTTGCCCGTGCGCAACGCGACATTCCCCAGCAGGATCAGTTCAGTCAGGCGCGCGCCGTACTCGAAGTTCGCGCTGGCGGGCGTCCCGCCCTTGCAGGCCGACAACCAATCCGCGTGATGGCCCTTGACGCGTGGAATGGTCGGATCGGGACGCTTGTACGACTTGTGCAGATCCAGCGGCAACAGGCGGGGTGCGCGGCAGTTTGAGGCGGTCGTAATGTAACCTTTTTCGCCAACCAGCAGCATCCCGTCGCCGCCATCACCCAGACGCTGGCGGAGATCGTCGGAATCAACTTCCTCAGGGAAAGGCGGCCGCAATCCGCCGTCATACCACGTCATCTTCACGGGAGGCAGGTCGCCGCGCGCCCCAAAGCGAAACGTGTACATGCCGCCGAACCCAGAAGATTCGCTGTCGACCCCGCCGGTCGTGACGGCCTCGACACTGGTGGGATGCACCAGATTCAACGCCCAGACCGCGCCGTCTAAATTATGAACAGCCAGATTGCCCAGCGAGCCGGTCCCGAACGCCCACCAATCGCGCCAGACGTACGGCGCGTAAGCGGGGTGGTAGGGGCGGAATTCGCGCGGCCCCAGCCACAGATCCCAGTTGAAGCCGGCCGGCACAGGCGGTGTCTCGGCGGGTCTCCCAAGCTCCTTGCGCCAACGCGGGGAACGGCTCCATCCGTGCACTTCGCGCACCTGTCCGATGGCACCGTCCCAGACCCATTCGCAAACCATGCGGATGCCCGATTCTGAATGGCCATGGATACCCAACTGCGTGGCAACCCCCGTCTCTTTGGCCACCTTTGCGATTTGGCGACACTCCCAAGGATTATGCGCGAGCGGCTTCTCGCAGTAGACATGCTTCCCCATCCGCATCACGGTGGTCGTGATAAACGCGTGCGAATGGTCCGGCGTGGCGCACAAGATCGCGTCGATGCCCTTCTCCTTCTCCAGCATCACGCGGAAATCCTCATAGTCGGGACAGCGGTATCCGGGCACCGTCTCGGCATAGTGCTTCTCAATCATCTCCTTGGTCGGCAGGCGTCCCGCGTGACAGCGGTACCAATAGGCGGTGAGGTCAGTGCGTTCCGCCACGTCGCAGATCGCGGCGATACGCGCTTCCGGTTCATGCAGGAGGGCCTTCGCGTTACGCATCCCCATCCCGCCGGTTCCGATGATCGCGACATTGACCTTCTCGCTCGGCGCGACAAACCCCGGTCCGCCCAGCACGTACCGCGGCACGATCGAGAACCCCGCCGCCGACACCGCGGCCTTTTTCATAAACGCGCGTCGCGTCACATTCACTCCTGTTGCCATCGCACTCCCCCTTTTCACCCGTTCGTCCGCTACTCGCAAAGTCTCTCAACCAACCACCGCTCGAAGCCCGGCAGGTCCTTCCATGCGATGGCCACATTCATCTGACGGGCGGAGGCGTCCTCACGCGTGTGCCCGTCGTCATCCACGCGGATGCCGAGTCTCTCCATCACGCACAGCTCTTGCGTGATGGCGAGATAAACCGCCACGCAATCGAAAAGCGTGGTACTGCTCGTGTCCGGCGAAGGACCCTTCTGACCTCTGGCGGCCCGTGCATCCGTCCAAGCCCGG
Organism: Verrucomicrobiota bacterium; assembly: GCA_022704125.1. Lineage (GTDB taxonomy): Bacteria > Verrucomicrobiota > Kiritimatiellia > RFP12 > UBA1067 > DUPH01. The sequence goes on from JAKJHA010000067.1 coordinate 2,878, forward strand.
TAATTCGCCAGCAACGCTTGTACGATGGGGTCGGTCGATGCGTTGAGGCGCGCGTAGTTCTCGCCTTTGAGTTGGATCAGGCCGCAGGTATCGAGCGGGGTGATCGTAATATCCCAAGGCGCGGACAGCGCGGCGCGGCACGAAGCCGGATCGGCCCTCACATTCCACTCGGCACTCGGCGTGGCACTGCCCCCGTAGCCGCGCCGCACGCTGCCGTGCATGCCAACAAACTTGGCTTTCTGCGCGATACGCGGCTCGCGCCGCAACGCCTCGGCGATATTGGGAAGCGGCCCGACACAGATCAACGTGACCGGCTCAGGCGACGTCATCACGATATCAATCAGCTTCTGCACGCCATCCTGATACACCTTGCCGGGATAACGCTGAAGGTCATATCCCTCGATCCATTTGGATTGATTGTGGGGCCCCTCTTTCGCACCCTTGTTCACCCCGACACCCACGGGGATATCGGTGCGTTTGGCGGACTCAAGTATTTTGGCGATCAGGCGCGCCCGCTCCGTGGCATTACCGTAATCGCCGATCACCAGCTTGATGTCCAGTTCCGGACATTTCAGCGCCAGCGAAAGCGCCCACGTGTCATCGATGTCGTCGCCAATATCCGTGCTGATGATGACCGGCTTCGGCGCCGCTCCCGCGCAGCACGCCATAGCCAGCACACCCGCACATCCGATTCTTTTCATCCATCCAGCGATCATACTTACTCCCTGTTTCGTGATTAACCTTTTGCCATCACGAAGAGAATATACTCCAAGCCACCGCCGAGAGAAAGTAAAAACCCCAAAATTACGATTGAAAAGCCGCCCGGTTTTGCTATCTTGACAGTTCTACATCGGACAGACCGGAGCGGTTACGAAGAGGAGAAGAAGGTCACATGAGTCAGCATAGCAGTTTGAAGGGTTCGGGCAAGATCACGGCGAAGCGCAATGTGTTGAAGCGTTTTGAGCGTGTCAACCTGTTGAAAAAGCGCGGCCAGTGGAAAGACGGCGATCGCGGTCTGGGCCTGCGCAAGACCAAGCCGGACGCGTAACCGTCGCGGCGGACGCGCGTTTTTTACATCGTCAACCGCTTGTGTAACGGCATCCTGCGAGGGATTCGTATGCAGGCGGTTTTTCTGTTTCGGCCGCAATCGGTTAGTGACAGGGATACGCGAGTCAAGCGCGTGTTTTGTGCGTACGCATTTTCTTGAACGTTGAACGTTGAGTGTTGAAAGTTGAGCGTTTTCGCAAGCCAGGCGAACGGATTTGGAGTGCGGCGGCAAGCGGTATCCCGCGCGACGCCGCTCTTGGAGCATGCGTGCAGCGGCAGAGCGGCGCGCAAAAGCGGTGCCGCGACCCGCGCACAGCGCGACTCTTGTCACTGCACTCCAAATTTTGCAAGCGTACACCTGCCAGCGTTTCTATTGGTGTTGCTGGCAGTCGGGGCGGTTTGTGCCGAAATGGACAGCGGCAGCAGCGTGCGTGGCATCCAAGGGCGCTACGCGCTCTATGCCGCGACCAATCCGCCACTCGAAGTAATCGTCTGGTTGCCCGCCGAGACCGTGCTCGCTGTCGTCGGCGAGTTGACCGATGCCCCCTGGACGCCGGTCAAGGCGCCTGACACGCTCTCGGTGTGGATCTATCGCGACCTCGTCCGTGACGGCAAAGTACTGGCCGACAAGAGCCTGGTACGAGCCGGTGCAGGCACAGCCTTCCGTCCGCTCGCCAGCCTCGACTGCGGCACGCCCGTTGAGGTACGCGGTCCGTACGGCGACTGGCTTAAAATCGCCCCGCCGCCCAACATGACGTTCTGGGTGTTGCGCGATCAAGTCGAGCCGCTTGCGGAACAGCCCCGCGAAATCGACGCGGCGCAGGCGCAGGCCGACCTATACAGCGCACTGCTCGATGCGTTTTCCAGTCGACCACCTGCGCAACCGTCTGATCCTGACGTGTCGCTTGACCCGACTGTACCGCCCGATCCAGCCGCGCCCGCCCCCGATCTCCCCGTTCCGCCCAAACCGCCTCGCACGGTACCGCGTCCGCCGGAGTTAGCCGATTTCGCGCTGGATGAGACTGCCGTCCAAGGCGAACGCGTCACGTTGCGCGGCACGCTGGACTGGGGTGGCGTGGATCCGATATCTGCTCCCTTCTGCCTCGTCACCCGCGAACCGGACGGCGATACCGTCCCCCTTTGCAACCTATTGGCCCCGGAAATCACCTACGGCCCGCACATCGGTGCCGATGCCACCGTCGAAGGCACGCGCTGGTTTGTCAAAGGTGCGCGTCTGCCCTTCGTCATCCCGTTGGCCGTGCGGATTTCCCCGCGAAAATAAGATTGGCGTCTCGCCAACCGACACACCATTTATTATACTAACCAGCTTATGGAAGGAAAATTGTATCTTATCTGCGGTGATGACGATTATCTCGTCGATACGGCTGCGCGCGAGCGGATCAACCAGCTCGTACCGGCGGCGGATCGGGAGTTCGGCGTAGAGATCGTGGACGGTCAGCGCGACACCTTGGATGGGATCATTGAGGCCGTAAACGCCTGCATGGAGTCGGTGCAGACTCCCGGTTTTTTCGGGGCCACCAAAGTCACCTGGTTCCGTGACGTGACCTTCCTCACCGGCAGCGGTCGTAGCGCCGGAACGACAGCCGCCAAAGAGGTGGTCCAGAAGCTCGTAGCATGGCTTAAAGATGGCTTGCTCGCCGGCCAGAATCTGATTATTACGACAACCAAGGTGCTGCGCAACTCCACGTTTTTCAAAACCTGCCAGCAGCTCGGCGAGATCCAAGACTTCGGAAGCGGACACAAAGCTTGGGAGCTTGAGAAACTGGCCGGTGAACGCATGGACGCCCTGTTCAAGCAAGCCGGACTCACCGTTGACGCGCCCGCGCGCGACGAGTTTCTCAAGCGCGTCGGTTGCGACACGCGGCTCTTGGTAAGCGAAGTCGAAAAGCTGCGCCTCTACGTGGGAGCCAGCAGCCGTGTGACCGTCGAAGACGTGCGCGAGATCACCTCCATCGGCCGTGAGGCTGAAGCGTGGGACCTGCTCGACGCCTTCGGCGAACGTAATGCGCTGGGCGTCCTCACCACCCTCAACCGTTTGAGCGGCCAGCGCGGAATTGGCATCATGCTCGCCACCATGCTGGAAAGAACAGTGCGCGACCTGTTGATCCTGCGCGAGGCCCACGACCGCAAGTGGGTCTACGGCGGCACGGGCGGTGCCTGCGGCTGGAGCAAAAACCTGCCACCCGAGGTCGCCGCGCTGCTCAGCACGCTGCCGGTCAACCCGACCGCGACGGGCACATGGATACTGAAAAAAAAGCTACCCCATGCCCTCAACTTTACGCTGATGGAGCTTCGTGTGGCGCGCCACCGTATCTTGGACTTGCGCGAAAAGCTCGTGTCGTGCGCACTGCCCGAACTGTTTCTGCTGGAAACCACCCTGTTGCGGATTATCGGTAACCCCCGTCGGACAGCGGCCGCCCCCAAGCACCCGGCCGCAGCAGGAGCGCGATGACCCTGAGGCAGTGGATACAGATCGGATGGCTGGCCGTTTTGGCGGTCACAGCCATTCCGCGCCCGGCGCAAGCGTCGGTGTCTGACCTCGACCACAATGACGACGGCGTCATCCGCATTGCCTGGCTCTCTACGCCGCAACAAGCTGGTGATATCGACGCCGCCGAAATCTGCTCGGACCTCGAGAGCATGCTCAAAGCTGCGAAGCCCGGCAAGCCGGTACGGGTCGCCCTCGTGCCGGTCACGCTTACCCGCACACTGATGGGCTGGTGGTATCATCCGGACACCCAAACCGAGCGCACCCAGCTTTTCAGCGGTGGATATGACGTGCTTGTGCTTGCGGAGCACGATACGTACGTCAGCGATTATCCTGAGTTTTTCTTTGAAGGTGTCCGCGCGATCAGCGCGCAGGCGCGCACGGCCGGACTGCGCACGGCGCTGGCCGTCATGAGCAAACCCGGCCTCTCATTCCGCGACAAACGTCTCCCCGCCATCGCTGAAACCGTCTACCGCGTGGGCGACGGCTGCGGCGTGGAGGTGATCCCCGCTGCCTTTGCTTGGCACGAAACTCTGGCACGCAACCGCCTGCCCGGCACCTCGCCGGTACGCGCCCGTGCCTGCGCCTACCTGACCGCTGCCGCCGTCTATGTCCAACTCGTCGATGAGCGCGTCCCCAAGGGCGCGTTCGACACTTACTGGACCACGCGGCGCACCACCGAGGTGCTGGCACGCTCTGCACGCGATGCTGTCGCCAACGCGCGTACGACCCGCCACTACAACGGCCCCTTCACAGGCGTTGTGCGCATCGAACCACGCATCAAACAGCGACTCAAGATTTACGTGCCCAACACTTTCTCCGATGATCCCTTGCGTCAGAATCTCCAATTCATCCTGGACGCCGCTTTCCAAGAGTGGTTCTGGAAGACCCCCTCCGAATGGTATTCCGACGGCTTCGATCGCTATGCGTCGGCTTTTGATCTGGTGTACGGCGATGTGCAGCAGATGAGCCTTTACGCCGATCCACAGCTTTATACGTCGTTGAACCTGCCCCCGACGAATCAGCCACCGCCTTGCACGGCCGTCTTCAGCCGCATGCCGACAGAAGACCCGGACGGGCTCGCCACGCTGCGCCGCCTCGAGTCCCTATTGATCGAGGGCTACGACTTCGCCAAATCGCGCGGCATGGTCTATGTCCCCTACCCGCTCGCTTGGGCACGCGCGTACAAGTCCGATGCCGCGCTCGTCCGCCCGCCCCAACCCGGACGTGTCAACGACTGGTTGACCTACATGCTCGCCAACATGCTGTATACCACGGTGACCGACCGTTTCCTGCCGCCACCCGAAAAGGTGAAACCGCAACACGCCAACACCGACCATCCGCGAGGCTGGCATGACCTCTGTGCCCGCATCGGTTTCGACACCCTGCGCCAACTCTCCACGTTGCGCGAACCGGTCAATGCTATCCTCGTGAGCAGCGGCACCTACCGGATCGACACCGACCGGCCCGGCTTTGTCAGCATCCGTCTACTCGACCGCCCCGAACGCGAGACCCGCGTCTTCTGCGCCACCGACCTTCCGGGCGTCGCCCAACTCTCGCGCGAATCGCTGGTCTTCACGCCGGACAACTTCGATATCGAGCAGACCATCCGCATCCTGCCCGCCACCAACGCGCCTTCGCTTTTCTTCCACATCATGGCCAGCGCCCAGTCCGAAGACAAGAGCATTGACGGCGCCAACGACCTGCGCCCCTTCCTGCTCAATCTCGACGATGATTCGCCGGGGTCGCTCGTCTTCGACCGGACGACGGTTTCGCCCCGCACCGGCTACACCGTGATACTGCGACCGACCACGCGCCCGTGCGAGATCGTGCGCGCGCGCATCGCGCAAAACGGCCGCTTCACACAAGAGATCTATTTCTCGCCCGACCATGACAGCGGCAGTCCCGTGCAGCTCGCGCCAACGGCCGACGACTATGCCAAGGGCACGCTGTCGGTCACCGTGACCACCACCTCGGACGACCGCCGGTTTCATGACAAGAGCGTAGCCGTCACGTTTCGCGTTTCGGCCGATGGCATCCGGCTCCCGAACGTGCGTGTCACCGCGCCCGTGACGAACAGCGTGATCGAAGGCCCCGCCTTCGTGACCGCGCGAGCCGAGGCCGATGCCTCTGTCGACATCGGTGTCCTCGCGCTGTTTCTCGACCACAAACGCCTCGGCCTTTCCGCGACGCCTGTCTGCACAGCTGCCGTCGAAAAAGGCCCACCGCAATCGCGCCTCAGTGCTGGCAGCTACACACTCTGGGCCGCCGCCACCACGACGAACGGTCTCGTTGTAGGCTCCGCGCCCGTGACCTTCGCGGTACGCGACCCCCTGACTCGCGACGCACCCGCTACCCGTGTCGCCGGCCCCGTGCCATCAACCCCCAACGACAACAAGGTGAATCCATGATCGGTATTTCCAAGCTCTACATGGGACAAGTGGAAGCGTCGGACCCGTTGCGCTACGGCCGCCACTCCGCCAAACTGCCCAGCCATCTGCTGCAATTTTCCGCCGACAAGAAACCGGTGGTGGTCTGGAACGTCACCTCCGCCTGTAATCTGGCCTGCACCCATTGCTACGCCGCGACCAAGGGTACGCCTGATGAACTCGACACCAGCGAGGCACTCGCCCTGATCGACGACCTCGCCGACTTCGGCTGCCCCGTCCTGCTCTTCTCGGGCGGCGAGCCTTTTATGCGCCCCGGCATTCTGGACCTCGCGCACCACGCCGTCAGCAAGGGTCTGCGCGTCGTCTTCTCGACGAACGGCACCTTGATCGATGACGCGCTCACCGAGCAGATCAAGGAGATCGGCGTCTCCTATGTCGGGATCAGCATCGACGGCAGCGAAGCCACGCACGACCGCTTCCGCGCCTCTCCCGGCGCATACCGCCGTTCGCTGGCCGGCATCCGCGCCTGCCGCGAGGCCGGCATCAAGGTCGGCTTGCGCGTGACCATGACCCGCGACAACATCGCCGACATCCCGGCGATCTTCGACCTGATGGAAGCCGAACACATCCCGCGCATCTGTCTCTACCACTTGGTCTACTGCGGCCGCGGCGCCGATATCACCTCGCGCGACCTCACGCCCGAGCAACGCCGCGCCACGCTGGATCTGATCATTGACCGCACCGCGCAGTTGCACGCGAACGGCTTCCCGGCGGAGGTGCTCACCGTGACAACCACTGCGACGGCCCCTACCTCTATCTGCGCATGCAGCGCGAAGGCAATCCCCGCGCCGACGAAGTGATGGCGCTGCTGCGCATGAACGGCGGCAACAGCACCGGCCACGGCATCGGTTGCGTCAGTTGGGACGGCACCGTTTACCCCGATCAGTTCTGGCGCAACCAGCCGGTCGGCAACGTGCGGCAAACCCCCTTCAGCAAAATCTGGGGCGAGCCCGCGCCCGGCAGCCTGCTCGCGCAGTTGCGCTCCAAAAAGGAGCGTGTCACCGGACGCTGCGAGAACTGCCGCTTTCTCGATGTCTGCGGCGGCAACTTCCGCGCGCGCGCCGAAGCTGCCACCGGCGACATCTGGGGCGTCGA
>JAKJHA010000068.1 GCA_022704125.1 Verrucomicrobiota bacterium
GGTGGGCGACTCGAAGTGGAGCAAAGAGGAGTTGCCGGATCTGCTCACCGGCCGGATCGTCATCGACAATAACATTTTGCAAGTCGGCGGGCGTGTCTTCCCCGGTGCGACCGGCGTCTGGATCGGGCACGCCAGTGACGTTCAGGTGACGCACAACGACATCGGCGACTTTTTCTACACCGGGGTCTCGATGGGCTGGACGTGGGGTTACCGCGAGACCGCGACCCACCGCAATACGATCGCCTTCAACCACATCCACCACATCGGGCAGGGCGTGCTGAGCGACATGGGCGGCACCTACACGCTGGGCCTTTCCGAAGGCAGCGCCATCTCGAACAACCACATTCATGATGTCTACTCGTATGACTACACCGGACGGGGCGGCTGGGGCCTCTACACGGACGAAGGCAGCGCCGGCATGGTCTATGAAAACAATCTCGTGCACCATGTCAAAACCGGCTGCATCCATCAGCACTACGGCAAGGAGAACGTGTTCCGCAACAACATCCTGGCCTTCAGCATGAACGGACAGATCCAGCGGTCGCGCATCGAGCCGCACACGACGGTCATCATCACCAACAACATCATCTACTGGGACAATGCGTCGGCGGCGTTTTGGCGGGGTTACGCCAGCGATGGGAGCACCGTGACCGATGTGGTGGTCAACGCCAACACCTACTGGAATCCGAACGGTATCGCGAGCAATGCCTTCAACGGCGGCACATGGGAAGCGTGGCGCGCGGCAGGACAGGATACGCAGTCGCAGATCGCCGATCCGCGCTTCAAGGATCCCGCGAACGGGGACTTCCGTTTTCGTGGGCGGTCGCCGGCGGTCGAGTCCGGGTTCCAGCCCTTTGATGCCGAACGCGCAGGCGTTTACGGATCGCGCGCTTGGCGTCAGTTGGCCGCGCGCTTGCGTCCGGCGCCACTGCGGTTCGCACCCGAGCCGCCGCGCTTTGTGATTCGCAGGCTGGATGAAAACTTCGACGGTCTGCCACCGAAGGTGTCGTTCCCGAATGTCACGACGTATGTGGAGAAAAAGGGAGACAGCATTGCCGTGACCGACGAGGTGGCGTTCTCCGGCAAGCAGTCGCTCAAGATTCAGGATGCTCCGGGGCTGACGCATGCGTACAATCCGCATTTCACCTTTGGCTGCGCCTTCAGCAACACGGTGGTCGAAAACCGTTTTGCGGTTCGCATGGGCGCCGGGGCGGAGTTTTTCACCGAGTGGCGCGACTACCCGGATGCGGGCGGCAACGATTATCGCGTCGGTCCCTGCCTGGTCTTCAGGGACGGCAAGATCATCGCGCGTACGCGCATTGCGCGCGCGGACGGCGTACTCGGCGTGGCCGAGTGCGTGGTCGCCGAGTTGCCGGTGGACACGTGGGCGCAGGTCACGGTGACGGCCACGCTCGGCAGCGGCGATGCGGGACGGTGGTCGGTGACGGTCGCCCGCGCTGGACAGCCGCCGGCTACGGTGGCGGAACTGCGCATGTTGCATGCGAAATTCGAGGCGATGGAGTGGCTGGGGTTCTGCTCGACCGCCACGCGCGCGACAGTGTACTACTTGGATGATTTCGCGTTCGGCGAAAAGAGGTGATCGCCTTCCGCCTCCTCCTCCGCCTTTTCTTCCGCTTCCTCTTCCGCTTTCGTGCGCCGTAGTGGGCGTGCGTAGAAGGGGTAAAGCGCAGGGTCGTCGTCGGGCAGGATATGTCTCCAGCGCCGGTAGTTAAGGCACCAGAGCGAGGGGTGGCGACGAATAACGCGCTCGAAGGCTGCGATAAGCTGCTGGGTGCGGGTCTGGTCATCCACTGCGGGGTCGGGCAGGAAGATCTCGCCCGGCTCGATGCGATAGCGGCCGTCCTTAAGCGGGCGCGACCAGGCGAAGAGGATCGGTACGCGCAGTTTGCGCGAGAGAGCGGCGGGAGCCAGCGAGATGCCGACCGACAGGCCGAACATCTTGACCCATGTGCCGCCATCCCAGGTGTGCGTGTGCTGGTCGACCAGCAGTCCGATGCAGGTGTCGTGCTTGAGCGCGTACATCAGGCGGCGCAGGGCACCGTCGGCCGGCACGATCTGCTGGCCGATGGTCGAGCGCATGGCGGTCAGTCGGGCGGTCATTTCGGGCGAGCCGATCAGTTTAGCGACGGACATGATCGGGATGCCGCTGGCGACGACCGCCTGCGAGAGAATCTCCCAGTTGCCGAGGTGGGCACTGACCGTGATGGCCGGCCGGTGGGTGTGCAGCGCTTCGAGCACGCTGGGATCAAAAGACACTTGATCGCGGATACGGTTGAGGGTGTCGCGCGACATCCAGAAAACGTTGACCATGACACGCGCCATGTTGCGGTAGGAGCGCCGTATCAACGCCCGTTCGCGGGTGGGCGTCATGCGCGCTCCGAACATCACGCGCAGGTTGGCTGCGGCAATGGCTTTGCCACGGCGGTCAAACAGATAGGCGGTGTCGGCGATCCAGTGCGCGAGGCGCAACAACGCTCCGAGGGGAAGAGGTGGAATGATGAGCTGCGCCAACCCGATGAGGAACCACTCGATCGGCCGCCGCACTTTCCTGTAAATGATCCTGACTTTCTTGCTCGCCATCGCATTCGGAATAGTAGCATCCGGGGCGGAGTAAGGAAAGGGAAATCAGATAAAATTACAGGCGTGTAATGATTCGCGTGTCTCTTGCTTCCCGTGGCATGGGCGTCCCGCCCATGAAACACGGGCAAGATGCCCGTGCCACACCTGTACGCAAGGGGACAAGAGCTTCGCGTGTCACCACAGGTCGCCGAGCGGGCCACAGGGCAGGATCTCGATGGTAGCATCCACCTGCTCGCCCGGCCCGAAGCCGACGATGCCGACCAAGACCCGCATCGGCATGTGGTCGGGGATGGTGAAGCCGCGTTTACGCTTGGTACCGTCCCAAGCGATATTCATGCGGTTGTAGGAGTAGTGCTTGGCCATGCGGAGGGCGGTCTCTTCGCTCAGCATCGGCACGGACATGGAGGCGATCAGGCGGTTGTTCTCGTTGATGCTGTAAACCGCGACACAGGCGGCGGGACCGGTCGCCTCGCTGAGCGCGGGCCGCTGGGTGCGGAAGATGACCTTGCAAGCCAAGTCGCGGCTGTCATTGAGTCGGAACGACATGCCCTTGCCCATCCAGCTCAGTGCCTTGTTGTCGAAGTTCACGGTGCTGTATTTGATGGTGCCCCGCACATAAGCGCGCAACGTCTTGGGATAGGCGAAGATGCCCAGTTCGTCAGGCTGTCCGGGCATCTTGTAGAGCGAGAAATCGTGGGCGTAGTTGCCGGTGTCCTCATAGCTCCACTTGGTGATCTCCGGCGGCCACTCCTTGTCATACTCCAGCGGCTTCATCAGAAAGGCTTGGATGGCGGGGGGGAGTTCATTCAGGGCGCGCGCGGTCAGATTGCGTGGGCCGCTGGCTGGTGCGGCATCGAGTCGCTCCTTGACGGCGGAGAGGTCCGGGACGGGCGGCATGAGGCGGATCTCAAGCCCGACCTCCTGCAACGCGCGCGTGGGGAAGTCCTTACGCTGCTTCGCCACGCGCAGCCGTGTTGCTTCTTTTTTGGCAGCCGCAGCTTCGGCGGCCTGACCGTCGGAGGTGTAGCGCGTCTGGAGCATGTCCAGCCCGCCGAGATATTTTTCGCTGAGGGTGTCCACCTTCTCGTTACGTGCCAGATCGTTTGCAGTGCGGCGCGCCGCATAGGCCTCTTGGATCACGCGCAACGCCTCGGGGGTCTCCACCACGTCTTCGTCGGTGAGTTCCGGTACGGTCTCAAAGGCATCCGGCGCGGCCTTAAGCGCCTGCATGAAACGGTTGGCCTCCTTGCGCACGGCCTCCATGCCGGCTGTGTCCTTGACCTCCTTCAGGCGTGTCGAGAGCCGTCGCAACTCCAACACATAATTTTCCGCGAGCGGCTGAAGCGAGGCGTTGTAATCCTGAGCGATGGTCGTCAAGCCTTTCTGGTAAGCCGCATTGAGGCGCGCGACATCCGTTGGCAGGGTATCCGCGCGTTCCGGCGCGGTCTGGGCCACAGCCGCAGACAGGGTGAAACAAAAGAGGCATCTCAGAACAAATCGCATGGCTTCCCTCCTAATTACTAGCACTCCGCAGACGCATGAAAAACCAACGGCCACAGCTTACACCGTCCGGCGACAGGTCGTCCAGCGGATTTGCCCTTTTGGTTTTTGGGCAATCCGACTGATCCGACTGATCGGTCTGATTCTGGTGCGCGCGCGTTATGCTCGCTGGAGCCTACGGTGGGTTTTTGGTTAAATACGGTGTCATGAAATGCAGGGCGATGAGGATGGGGCACCGGGGTCTGGCGGTGGCCGCAGGATTTCTGGGGATGGCCTGGGGTGTGTACGGTGCGGCAACGCCGCCGGATGGTTTTCTCTTGGAACGCGACAAGGTCGCGGCCGACGCGCGCGCGGTCACCGCCGAGCGCTTCCCCGATGCCGATCAGGTGCTGGTCGATGACCACGTCCTCGAGATTGTCGCAAAGGACGGGACGTCGGTGGTGTGGGATGACGAGTATGCGAAGGTGCTGACCGAGAAGGGGCGGCGCGACGCCTCTTCGCACCAGATGATGTTCAACCTCCACTACGGCACGACGTTTGTCTACCGGGCTGAAATCATCAAGCCGGATGGACGCGTGGTCGCGATCGATCCGGAGGCCTATTCGCGCGTGATGACCGAGCCCGGTCAGATGGGCTCCAACATTTACGACCCGAACAACAAGATCCTGAGTTTTTCCATGCCGGGGGTCGAGATCGGCGACCTCTGCCACTTGGTGACCTGCCGCATCACCTCCAAGACGCGCATGCCCGACACATGGGCCGACTATACGGTCTTCGAATACGACTCGCCGATCGTCAATCTGCTGTACGCCGTCTCCATGCCGCCGGAACTTCCGATCCGCAGCCGCGTGTTGCGCGCTCCGATCTCGAACACGGTGGCCTATGCCGAGAGCCGCCAGCCGGACGGCCGCACGCTGCACACCTGGACTGTGCGCAACGTGCCGCAGATGTTTCCAGAGCCCGACATGCCGCCGCTGTACACGCAGGTGCAACGCCTGATCCTCAGCTCTATCGACGACTGGCGCACGGTCTCGCGCTGGTACTGGAAGCTCTGCGAACCGGCACTGGCTAAAACTACACCTGAGATGCAGGAGACCGTCAACCGCCTGATCGCGGATGCTACGACGCGCGACGAGAAAATCCGCCGCATCTTCAAATTCGTTTCGCAGCAGATCCGCTACATGGGGCTTACCACCGAAGAGACCGCGCCCGGCTATGAGCCGCACGAAGTGTCCGTGACCTTCAACAACCGCTATGGTGTCTGCCGCGACAAGGCCGCGCTGCTGGTCGCACTGTTGCGCATGGCCGACATTCCGGCCTATCCGGTGCTCATCCATGCCGGTGCGCGGATGGACCCGGATGTGCCGATCCCCTATTTCAATCACGCCGTCACGGCGGTCGACCGGCCGGGCGGCGGCTACCTGTTGATGGATCCGACCGACGAAAACACGCGCGATCTTTTCCCCGCCTATCTGTGCAACCGCAGCTATCTGGTGGCCAGGCCCGAAGGTGAAACCCTGCTCGTGTCGGACGTTTATCCGGCTGAAAACAATCTGGCGCGCATTGAGACCGACGGCACGCTGGACGCTTCGGGATCGCTACTGCTGACTTCGCGTCTGGTGCTGGAAGGGATCAACGACAATGCCTACCGCAGCTTTTTCGTGCGGCAGAAACCGGATCAGCGCCGCAAGTTTTTTGAGGGTGTGTTCAAAAGCCGCTTGGCCGGTGCCGAAGTCCTCTCGTGCGTCATCAGCCCTGAAGACCTTCAGGACACCGAGCAGCCGCTGACCGTCACTTTGATCAGCCGTGTGCCCGATTTCCCAGTGCGCGGCAGTGGACTGGATCTCATCACGGTGCCATGGCTGGGCACGGCGCTGGGTTACGCCAACTTCGTGATCGGACAGACCGGCCTGAAAGAGCGGCGCTATCCGCTGGAAACCGGGATCACCTGCGGTGTCGAAGAGCACATGACCCTGAACATTGCTGACGGCTTGGGCGCGGTACATGCCCTGCCGCAACCGGTGCGCATCGACCGCGCCGGCGTGGACTTTGAGTTGTCGCAGACAGTCAGTGACGGCACCCTCACCGGCACGTTGCGCTATCTGCTGAAAACCCCCGAGTTCTCGCCCTCCGCCTATCTGGAACTGAAAGAGGTCCTGCAGGAGATCGAAGCCGCCAGCCGCGCACGGCCGCTTTTCACGGCGTTTTCGTCAACCGTGCCGGATATGGAGATTCTGAGCGACCTGACGGACACGGTGATTGAGACGCCCCACGCCTGGACCACCACGCGCACATGGTCGAAAAGAATCCTGACCTACGCCGGTAAGAAAAAGGGGGCCGAACTGAAGATCGCTTTCAACCCGGTCTGGCAGACGGCGGAGGTGGTCGATGCGACCGTCTCGAACCTGAACGGCAGCGTACACAGCGTCAGCCCGCACGAAATCAATGTCATGGACGCGGCGTGGGTCGGGTCGGCACCGCGCTACCCCGCAGGCAAGACGCTGGTCGTGAATCTGCCGGGCGTCGAGACCGGCAGCGTGATCACCGTGACCACGCGCTTTACTCAGACCAACGCCTGTTTCTACAGCCACACGCATGCCTTCGGCGGTGTCGAGCCGGTGCAGAGCGAGACGTACCGTCTGCGCTTCCCGAAAACGCTGCGGCCCGCCATGCAGACGTTCCACACGGAGACGCTAGCGTTCCAGGCGGAAACCAACGAGACACATATCGTCCTTTCCTGGCAGGCACCCGCACAGCCTGCGATGCGTGCGGAAGAGCTGTTGCCGCCTTGGCACTTTTTTAAGCCCTCGGTGTACGTCTCGTTCGGTGATTGGCAAGAGTACGCGCGTCGGCTACGGCGTGCGCTGGATCGCGCGGGCGAGGAAGACCGCGCGGCGCGCCAACATGCCAAGGCACTCGTGAAAGGAATCCGCGAACCACGCGCCCGCCTGCTGGCGATTCGCGATGACGTGCTGCGCACCATTCGTCCGGCGGGCCCCTCGTTTCTCGATCTGCCGCTGGAAGCGTTCTCCGCGCCCGACCGCACGTTGGCCGATCAGTATGGCCACCCCGCCGACCGCGCGCTGCTGTTGGCCGCCATGCTGGATGCCGCCGGATTTGATCCCGAGTTCCTGCTGGCCAGTCAGGACACGACGCGCCATGCGCCGTATGCGGCACCGTCGCGCGATGTGCCGCAACTCGGCTACTATCACCATCTCGTGGTGGCCGTGACCTGCGAAGGACAGCGCTTCATTCTCAACGAGGGCGACCAGTACGACGAGTTGGGCGCCTCAGGGCTGGACGGTGCGCCGGCCTTGACGCTCAAAGGACGCATGCAGACGATTGACCTCGAACCCGATCTGAAAAACCGCCGCCGCGATGCGTGGACGATTGAGTTGGACGCGCAAGGCTGTGCGCGGATCACGGCCACGAACTGGTTTTACGGCACGCAGGTGGGACCGTTCCGCAAGCGTTACCGCGAGATGCTGCCTGAAGATTTCCGGCGTCATCACCTGGAGCTTGTCGGCGCGCTGGCCAAATCGGCGGAACCGGCGTCCGACCTGATCGTTGAGACTGCGGCCTATCCCGGCTACTTGACCTTTACGGCGACGGCGCGTGACTACGCAGCGGTTGAGAAGGGCGTGTTGACGTTGCTGATTCCGGAAGTGGCGGGGGTGCTCTTCCCGCTGCGCGCCGACACCCGCGACCAGCCGCTCTTCATCGGGATGAACGGTACCACGGAATTGCTCTGCCGGATTGTGTTGCCGGAGGGGTTCACGCAGTTGCCGGTCGTGCCGGCGTCGATGCACTGGGCACTGCCCAACGGGCTCGGCACGCTGGACTACGCGGTACAGACCGGAATACGTGATGATGGACGTCTGGAAGTGACGATCATGCGCACGGTTCAGCGGAACAGCGGCAGTGCCGATCCGCACCTATATCCGGCCCTGCTTGAATGCAACCGCCGCATGACCCATCCCTCTGTGCGCACATTGGTAGCTGAGCAGGTTCAGCCGGTTAAGAACGAAACGAGGGCCTTGCAAAACCCTTCGTGGCATGGGCGTCCCGCCCATGGGGCAACCACGGGCAAGATGCCCGTGCCACACCCCTCGTGGCATGGGCGTCCCGCCCATGAAAGAGTAGCAAGGTTTTGCAAGCGCCTCAAACAGGAGAAGAGAGATGGCTTTTCAACGTTTTTATAACCTGTATCCGGATATCGCTGTTAATGAGACGCGCAGCATCACGCTGCTTCAGGCAGAATACGGTCTGCCCGCCGGGGAGTATGCGTTCATAGGACATTTATTTCGTGAGGGCATCGACCGCGGTCGTGTTTCGCACGCGGTGAACCGAGCCGCCCGCGAACGGAAACAACAACAAAAGCGAACGGACGCGCGGAAAGCGCAAAAGGCCGCGCGGAAACGGAATTGTCGTTGAAGCGATACATTGTCAAACGATTGCTGGAGATGATCCCGACCACGTTCGGCGTGCTGGTCCTGACCTTTGTGCTTTTTCATGTTGTGGGCGGCTCGCCTGCGGAAGTGGTGCTCGGCAAGAATGCGTCATCCGAGTCGCTGGCCGCGTTTGACGCGCATCACGGCTATGATCGCCCGCTGCTGATGGGCCGCTGGTCGCGGATCCGGGCGCTGGGCGATACGCCGCGTGAGACACTTACGCGCCACCCTGAATCCGGCCTCTTGCGGTTGCCGCTGACCTACGCGCTGCCGGCGGGACTCTACCGGGTGAACGCCGGTCGTGTGCTGATCGGTCTGCGCGAGAGCGCGACCGGCACCACCGACGAAGCGCTGGTCGATGGCCCCGCGCCGCTGACGTTCGCCGTGCGCGAGGGATGGACGGCGGTGACGCTTGACGTCGAGGGCGTGACCGCATCGCGCGTGCGTCTTGAAAAGGGGAATCGCGGTCTGTTCGATTCCCAGTTCGTCCACTATCTGACCTCCTTGGCGCGCGGCGACCTCGGGCAGTCGATCGAGTACCGCCTGCCGGTGGCGCAGGTGCTGCGCGAGGGCGTGGGGCCTTCGCTGGCGTTGACGATTCCAATCCTGATCGGCGGCACGGTCATCGCCGTGATGCTGGCGTTGCTCTGCGCGGCGTGGCGCGGCAGCGTGACGGACCGCGCGGTGTTGATCCTCTCGACGGTGTTGATGAGCGTCAACTATGTGGTCTGGGTGTTGGCCGGCCAATTTCTGCTGGCCTTCAAGATGCGGCTCTTCCCGATTTGGGGCTTCGAGTCGGCGGCGTATCTGGTGCTGCCCGTTTTGATCGGCATCGTCAGCGGGCTGGGTCGCGATGTGCGCTTTTACCGGGCGGCGATTCTTGACGAGATCTTCAAGCCATATGTGCGCACGGCGCAGGCCAAGGGCTTGAGCGGCCATCGGATTATGTTTCGACATGTGTTGCGCAACAGCCTGATTCCGATCGTGACGTACGTCAGCCTGTCGGTGCCGTTTTTGTTCACCGGCAGTCTGATGCTCGAAAGCTTTTTCGGCATTCCGGGATTGGGCAGTGTGAGCCTGAACGCGATTCACTCGTCTGACATGGCGGTGGTGCGCGCGGTTGTGATTCTGGGGGCGTTGCTCTACCAGATCGTGAATATGGCGACGGACGTCTGCTACGCATGGCTGGATCCGCGTGTGAGGTTGGCATGACGACAAACGCGAAAAATAGACCCAGCATCATGCGCCGCCTATGGAAGCGGTGGGACACGCGCTTGTGTCTGATCGTGATCTTGGTGTACGCTGCAGCCGCGCTGTACGGCGAGGTGGTCTACCGGGCGGCGCGCCTGAACGACCGCACGCCTGCTTACAATGTGGTGCGCGAGCAGTCGCGCTATGTGCCGCCGGCCTTTGTGCGGCTC
>JAKJHA010000069.1 GCA_022704125.1 Verrucomicrobiota bacterium
AGACATTTTTCGGAGGCTCGGTGAGGAGCCTCGCGCGCGGCAGATCGCTCAGGCGGTCGTTCGTGCGCGGCGTCAGGCGCCGATCGTCACAACCGGTCGTCTGGCGGAGGTGGTGGCGGAGGCCGCGGGCGGACGCAGCGGGCCGCGGCATCCGGCGACACGCGTGTTTCAGGCGTTGCGCATGGCGGTGAACCAGGAACTGGAGGATTTGGAGCGGGCGTTGGAGGAGGGGTTGCAACTCCTCAAGCCGGGCGGACGGATGGCGGTGATCACGTTTGAGAGCATCACCGACCGGCTGGTCAAGCAGCGTTTCGCGGCGCATGCGGGGCGTTGGGTCTCCCTGCAGCAGGGCGGCGAACGCTGGGAAGGCGAATTGCCCGCTGTGATGCGGGTGACACGGCGTCCGTTGGAGGCGGGACCGGAGGAGTTGGCGGCCAACCCGAGGGCGCGCTCGGCGAAGTTGAGGGTCGTGCAGCGTTGTGAGACGCCGGTGCGCGATTGAATGGATGTTGTGAAGCGGTTTGATGGAATGAACGACAGTTTATAGGAGGATGTGCGATGAGACGAAATCGGAAAAGAAATGTACACGCGAAAGTGGTGCCTCGCTCGGTGGCCGGCGTTTTTTTGTTGATGATCGGACTGGTGCTGCTGTACTGGATGATGGATTCCAAGTGCGATGTGGATGGTCAGGAGATCCGTAAATACGAGCAGAAGCTTCAGGCGCTCGAAGCTGAGTATGCCCGTGAAGAGATGCGCTGGAACGAGAAGAACACGCCGGAGAAGTTGGAAGAGGCGATGTTGCAGCACGGGATCGCCATGTCGTACCCGTCCGCCGAACAAGTCGTGCGCATGGACGCATCGGGAGTGCCGATCGAGGGACAACTTTCTATCGCCCGTTTCAGGCGCAGTCAAAGTGCGACGGAACGTGTGGTCAGAACGCAGCCTAAAAAATGACGTGGCGAGGGTGACAGCGCGCCATGTATGACCGTGGTATACAGATTCGCATCTGGTTGGTTGCGCTGTCGTTACTCTTGGCGTTTTGCGGGCTGGGTGCCAAGCTCTGCTATCTCCACCTCTCGAATCACTCCAAGGTAACGGGGCGCGAATACAAGCGTGTCCTGCTGGGGTTGCGCGGTGGGATTTACGACTGTAACGGTAAGCAGTATCCCATGGCGGTCAGTCTGCCTGCGCGGCTCTTTTACCTTGATCCGAAGGCGGTCAAGAAGGGTCACGACGTGCGTCAAATCGCACAGAAGGTGGCTCAGCAGCTTGACCTGTCCGAGGAGGCGGTGCTGGCCCAGTTCAAACGAACCGATTCACGTTACATCAAACTCGGGGTCAGTCTGGACGACCAGGTGTTCGAGGCGTTGTCCGATGACAAGACAATCAGCGGTGTGGCCTCTGAGGATATTGTCATCCGTCGTTATCCACAGGGCCGGCGCATGTCACATGTGCTGGGCTTTGTGAACAACATGGGTGTGGGCGGAGCGGGCATTGAGCAACAATTCAACAGCTACCTGACGGGCACGCCCGGCTTGATCGAGGGCGAGAAGGATGCTGGACGCCGCGAGATTTTCAGCCGCCGCAAAATCCATGTGCCGCCTATCGCCGGTTCGGACATTTACTTGACGCTTGATCATCGCATCCAATACGAGGTGGAGCGCGCGATCCAAGAGGTGGTTGAAAAATTTGATGCGCTCTCCGCATGGGCCATCGTGCAGCACGTCAGCACTGGAAAGATATTGGCGATGGCCTCCTTCCCGGATTTCGAGCCGGAAAAATACACGGAAACCACTCTGGACGTCTGGCGTAACAATGCGTTGGCGATTGTCTATGAGCCGGGTTCGATCATGAAAGCAGTGACAGTGGCGGCGCTGCTGAATGAGCGGCTGGCCACTCCCCAAACGGAGTTTGAGGTAGGCGAAGGGGTATGGTTCTATGCCGGCAAGCCGCTCCGCGATCATGTTTACGGCCGTGTCAGTGTGAGTACGGCGCTTAAAAAATCCAGTAACATCGCTTGCGCAAAGATGGGCCTCCGGCTCGGTCCGCAAAAACTGGACGGTTATTTGCGCGCGTTCAATTTCGGTAGCAAGTTGGGCATCGAGTTGCCTGGCGAGGAGAACGGCATTCTGGCGCGGGCAAAGCAGTGGGACAAGCTCAAGCCTACACGTATCCCGATCGGACAAGGTATCGCGGTGACGGGGCTCCAGATGATCAATGCGTATTCCACGTTGGCCAACGACGGGCGTATGATGCGCCCGTACGTGGTTGACCGGATCGTGTCGCCCAGTGGTGAAGTCGTCATGCGCGCCAAGCCTGAGGTTATCGGTTGCCCGATTCGTCCCGAGGTGGCGCGCGCCGTACGCGAGATGCTGACGGGCGTTACCGAAGAAGGAGGCACCGGCAAACGCGCCTCAGTCAAAGGCTTCTCCATTGCGGGCAAAACTGGCACAGCGCAGAAGGCGGTGCCCGGTGGGTATTCAAGTACTGACTACTACGCCTCTTTTGTGGGCTTTGTGCCGGCCAGCAATCCGGTTTTCAGTGTATTGGTTTCGGTCGAGCGGCCGCGTCCTCAGCATACGGGCGGTTTTGTATCGGCTCCGGTCTTCGCACGGATCGCTGCGGCTACCGCGCGGTATCTCGCACTTGATCCAGATTTGCCCATGGACGATGACGAACTTAAGCTGGCACAGCCGTAGCCAGAGCGGCCACCCCTTTACGGACAGAGAGAAGGATTTTGATGAAATTCACAGAGATTCCAGAGATTATCCCGTTCTTGAAAGAGAAGCCGCCTACGCTTGTTTTCAGCGGTGTGCAGAGTGATTCGCGGCGGGTCAGGCCGGGCGATCTCTTTGTGGCGTTGGTTGGGAGTCGCGACGATGGCGCGCGCTATGCCGCCGCCGCATTGGCCAAAGGTGCTGTCGCAGTACTGGCGGAGAAACCGGTGCCGGACGCATCCAAGCAGACGATTTTGGTCAATGACGCTCGCGGTGCGCTGGCCTGTCTCGCAGCCGCGCTGAACGGCTGGCCGGCAAAGGCGCTGCGCGTGTATGGCGTTACCGGGACGAACGGCAAAACCACTACCGCTTGGCTGCTGCGCGAACTGTTGCGCGCCGGTGGCAACACGCCGGGCCTGCTCTCTACCGTGCAGGTCGAATACGGCGGTCGTGCGATTCCTGCTACACGCACCACGCCCGACGCCTGCGAGTTGCAGAGCCTGCTGGCCGCGATGAGGGGCGCCGGTTGTGATTCAGCGGTGATGGAAGTCTCCTCCCATGCACTGGAGCAGCAGCGGACGGCATTCCTGCGTTTCGAGGCCGCTGCCTTTACCAATCTTTCGCAAGATCATCTCGATTACCACGGTTCGATGGAGGCGTACTTTCAGGCCAAGCAGCGTCTGTTCAAACAGCTTGCACAAGACAACCCCGGTGCGACGGCGGTCTGTTGCCTTAATGGCGGATCCGGCTACGGTGCGCGCATGGCGGAGTATGTCGCGACACTGCCGTTGCGTTGCGTCACCTGCGGCTTCGCGCCGGACGCCAACCTGCGCGCCGAGAACGTATCGGTGACGCCCGATGGCAGCCGTTTTACACTGGTCACGCCGGATGGCGATCGCCGTGAGGTGAACGTGCATTTGGCCGGCCGCTACAACATCGCCAATATGCTGTGTGCGACGGGACTCGCTCTTGATGCGGGTGTTTCGCTTGATACTGTGGTTGCGGTGCTGGAGCAGGCGCGCCCGCAGTGGGGGCGTCTCGAACGTGTCGCCACCGATCTGCCCGCCGCTGTGTTCGTCGACTACGCGCATACCGACGATGCGTTACGCAACGTGCTCACCACGTTGCGTGAAATCACGCGTGCTCGCCTGGTCGTTGTTTTTGGATGCGGTGGCGATCGTGATCGCTCCAAACGTCCGTTGATGGGACGCGTCTGCGCTGAACTCGCTGACCGGGTGGTAGTGACCTCAGACAATCCGCGCAGCGAGGAGCCGATGGCGATCATCAACGAGATTCTGGAGGGCGTGCCGACCGGTGCGACGGTGGCAGTCGAGCCCGACCGCCGCGCGGCTATCCGATTGGCGTTGGCTGAGGCCGGGCCGGACGATGTGGTGCTGGTGGCGGGTAAAGGCCACGAGCCCTTTCAGGAACTTGCGGATCGTACCGTGCCGTTCGACGATCGGCAAGTTGTGACTGAGGAGGCGCGTACGTTAGTTGGCACGAGTCGGCAGGATCGGTAGAACCGACGGGATCGGACAATCAAGGCGGATGTGAACATGTCGAACGGGAATCCACAGATATTTGACGCAGCCGAGTTTGCTGCGTGGGCGCACGGCGATGCACAGGCGTTGCCCACGACCTTCTGTGGTGTGACGCAAGACTCGCGACAGGTGATGCCGGGCTGTCTTTACATCGCCCTGCGTGGTGAACATTTCGACGGTCATGAATTTGTTGCGCAGGCGCTTCAGAAGGGGGCGGCCGCGGCGTTGGTAGAGCGGTCGTGGCGTGTACCCGAAGAGGCCGACGGCTGGCCGTTGATCCGCGTGGATGACGCGCGGCGCGCGCTGGCCGATGCCGCGCGCGCTTGGCGGTTACGGCAGACAGCGCGTATTGTAGGCATTACCGGCAGTTCTGGGAAAACCACTGTCAAAGAGATGGCGGCCGCGCTTTGTAGTGGGGGCGGTTCGGTCTGTGCCACGCGTGGCAATTTGAACAATGAGATCGGATTGCCGTTGAGTTTGTTGACGCTGGGCGCAGAGACGGTATACGGCATCTTTGAACTCGGCACTAACCATCCGGGTGAAATCGCGGCGTTGGCCGATGTGCTGCGTCCCGAGATCGCACTCATCTCCAGCATCGGAAGCGCCCACATCGAGCACTTTGGTTCGCAGGAGGCGATTGCCCTTGAGAAAGGAGAGTTGCTACGCGCGCTGCCCTCCAACGGTGTGGCGGTGCTCTGTCGCGAGACCGCCTGCTTTGAACGTTTGATGGCTTGTGCGGCGGCACCGGTTGTGACGATCTCGCTGGTGACGCGCGAGGCGGATTTTTATGGCGAGCCGCTGGATTTGTCAGTCGGTCGGATTCGGGTGTCGGAGTGCGCGACGGGGGCGGAGATCGAGTTGTGTTGCGGCTTGCCCGGCGAACATAACGCCTCGAATCTGCTGCTCGCTTTTGCTGCGGCGCGCACGGCGGGTGTGTCGGCGGCCGCTGCGGTGGAGGGGCTTGCGCGGCTGGCGCTTCCCGAGATGCGCTGGGCCGTGAGCGAACGGGGGGGCGTCACCGTGGTGAACGACGCCTACAACGCCAATCCGCAGAGCATGCTGGCGGTATTGCGTACCTTTATGCAAATGCCTTGCAGCGGTCGGCGGATCGCGGTGCTGGGCGACATGTTGGAGTTGGGCGCGCATACCGAGGCGTTGCATCGCGAGGTGGGGCGCGCGGTGGCGGCGCTGGTGCCGGATGAGGTGATCGGCGTGGGACCGGATACGTCGCGTTACGTGGCGGATGAGGCGGTGAAGTGCGGTTATCCGGCAGCGCGGATGACGTGCTGCGCGGATACGGCGGATGCGGCGGTAGCGCTGCGTGCGCGGGTACGTGCTGGGGACAGTGTGTTGTTGAAGGCGTCACGCGGGATGAAACTGGAGCAGGTGTTGGATGCGTGGACCGTATGATCAGGTGAATGCGCTGGTGCTGGGTGCCGGGGCCAGCGGCGAGGCGACCGCGCTGTTGCTGGCGTCGCGCGGTGCGCGTGTGCAGGTGCTGGATGAAGGTGACGGCGCGACCTGTGCCGCCGTGGCGGAGCGGTTGCGCGGGGCTGGGGTCACGGGACGTTTTGGTGGCGGCGAGTTGCCGGACGGGCCGTTTGACGTGTGCGTCACAAGCCCAGGGTTCGCCATGCAGCATCCGTGGATCGTAGCGTGCCGAGC
Organism: Verrucomicrobiota bacterium; assembly: GCA_022704125.1. Lineage (GTDB taxonomy): Bacteria > Verrucomicrobiota > Kiritimatiellia > RFP12 > UBA1067 > DUPH01. The sequence goes on from JAKJHA010000069.1 coordinate 5,924, forward strand.
ACGCGGTCTGCCAGTGATTTCAGAGTTGGAGTTGGGCGCGTGTTATTGGCCGGGGCGTGTGTTGGCCGTGACCGGTAGCAAAGGCAAGAGTTCGTTGGTCAAGCTCTGCGCAGATACGCTGAATAGGGCGGGCGTGACCGCGTCGCCAGCCGGGAATTATGGAATTCCACTTAGCAGGCTGGCGTTGGAACAGCCGGGGTTACGTTGGGCGGTAACGGAAGTCAGTTCGTTTCAGATGGAACACACGCGGACGTTCAGTCCGGATATTGCGATCCTGCTGAATTTCCAGGCCGACCACCTTGATCGTCATGCGGACATGGCCGAGTACAAGGCGCTCAAGTTGTCGCTGTTTGTCGCCATGCGTCCCGGAAGTATCGCGTTGCTGCCTGCGGGGTTGACGCATGAGGGGCGTATTCCGGAAGGTGTTGAGCTATTGCGCTTCGGGACGGATGCGGGCTGCGACTGGGCCTATGAGAAACACGCAGTGACGGGTGTGCTGCGAGGCGATCCCTGCAAAGTCAGCTTGCAGGGGAGTTGGTTTGACAATACCGTTCTGGGTGCGGCAGCGGCGGCCGGAGCCGTTGGCGCACCGCATGCAGACGGTTGCCGTCAGCCGGCAAGGGGTGCGGTATATCGACGACTCCAAGGCCACTACGCTGACGGCGACCGCCGCCGCATTGCGGATGGCGCAAGGGCCGGTCCGCTTAATCGCCGGTGGACTCCTCAAAGAAAAAGAACTGGATAGTGTAAAAGAGTTGCTGACACAAACCGTAGAAAAAGTGTATCTTATTGGGCGATGTGCTGGGCAGATGTTTCAGGCGTGGTCGGCATCCGTCCCTTGTGAGGTGTACGGTACGCTCGAACGGGCCGTTGAAGCGGCCCAGCGAGAAGCACTGCCAGGCGAGACCGTACTGTTGTCGCCGGGCACAGCCAGTTTTGATCAATTTACTAGCTATCGGGAAAGGGGAGAACGTTTTACTGAGAAGGTCCGTGCGGTTGCGGATCTTGATGAGCGTTTCTTTTCTGAGGGCAAGAAGGATAAGGAGACACAATGAATCGTCAAATCATGCGTATTGCTGCGGGTGCGAATCTGGTGGCGGGATGCCTCCTGCTGCAAGGTTGCGGAATGTTTGGAAAGCCGAAGGATCACACCGTGAGCGAATTGCCGGGTGGCGATCTGCCTCCGGTCGAAGTACAGGTTTTGGATCCGGCCGCGCCGGTCTCGCCGGTTGAGGTGGAGCCAGCGGTTGTGGCGACGACGCCTGCGTTGCCAGCGGTGGAGACCACGACGCCCTACACGATCCAGAAGGGTGATACGATTTCTGCGGTGGCCTACAAGTACAACCTGCGCTGGCAGGATGTGGTGGCGGTCAATCCCGGGATTTCGCCGAACCGTCTGCGTATCGGTCAGGTGATCCAGCTTCCGGGCCAGGTTGATCTGGGGCAGGTGCGTACGGTGCCTGCAACGACGCCGAAAGCGCCTCGCGCGAGCGCGCCCAAGGTCTCCGCTCCGAAGTCAGCGACGAGTGCTGCGCCGTCGGGTTCCACGACCATCTACGTGGTCAAGCCGGGGGATTCGCTTTCCGTGATTGCGCATCGGCACGGCATCAAGACCGCGGACCTGCGCGCGGCAAACGGGATTAAGGGCGACAAGATCATCGTCGGTCAGAAGTTGAAGATCGTGGGCGCGACCAAGGCGTCTGCCGGGACGACATCGGCCAAGGCCGCGACACCCAAAGCCGCCGCGCCGAAGATGGTTGCGCCGAAGGCAACGGTCTCGACACCCAAGACCGACACGAAGCCCCAGACGACTGTTGCGGTGCCGCCGCCTGCTCCGGCTGCTACCGCCGAGACCGTTGCGCCCGCGCCGGTTGAGAGCGCGCCTGTGAAGATTGAGCCCACTACCGCTGCGCCGGTGACTCCGGTTGCCGCCGATCCGAACGTCCAGACCTACACGGTCAAAGAGGGCGAGGATCTGTATGCGGTTGCGATCCGTTGGGGTGTCAGCCCGAGCGATCTGAAGTCGCTGAACAACCTGACCGGTTCGGAGCTGAAGGCCGGTTCCGTCCTGAAGATCCCCGGCGGCGTGAGATAATAGCGAGAGGCTGAGACATGCGTACGACGTTGATGGCGTTGGCTCTCGTCGTCCTGTCGCTGTTGGGCTTCGGAATTGTTTTGCTGGCGACAGCCAGTGCAGTGCGGGCGCAGGGACTTTACGGCGACCCGCACTTTTTTGTTAACCGTCAGTTGATATGGATGGCCTTGGCGCTCTGCGTGGCTTGGGCGGCTTCTCGGTTTGACTACCATTGGTGGAAAGAGACCCCGGCACTGAGCATCGGCCTTTATCTGCTTGTGGTGCTGGCACTGATGCTGGTTTTCGTGCCGGGGCTCGGTGTCAAGGTCAAGGGCAGTTACCGCTGGCTCGGCCTGGGGCCGTTCCGTGTGCAGCCGAGCGAATTCGCGAAGTTTATGACGGTGGTGGCGATGAGTGTCTGGATGGATCGCATCGGACGCTGTGTGCGTCAGTTCTGGAAGGGTGCGGTCTTTCCGGTGCTCGGTCTCGGTGTGATCGCGGCGCTGCTTGTGGTCGAACCCGACTTCGGGGCAACGATGGTGGTCTACGTGGTCGGCGGACTGCTGATGTTTGTGGCCGGCACCCGGATGGTTTATCTGCTGTCTTTTGGTGCGGCGGGGATTGCCGTGGTCGGCACCTTCGTGTTCACCAACGCCAACCGCATGGAGCGCATCAGAGCTTGGCTGCACGGCGAAGAGAGCGGTTCGGCCGCTGCTTACCAGTTAAAGCAGGCGCTCATTGCCTTCGAGAATGGTGGGCCTTGGGGGGTCGGGTTCAACCAGAGCATCCAGAAGTACAACTACCTGCCGGAGGCGCATACCGATTTCATCTTCGCGATTGGCGGCGAAGAGTTCGGCTTCCTGTTTTCAATCGGCGTCTTGTTGGCCTTCGTGCTCATTCTCGTGTGCGGCATCCGCATTAGCCTGCGTGCGCCAGACCGGCTCGGGCGCATGCTGGCTTTCGGCATGACGGTGTTGCTCGTGTTTCAGGCGGGCTTCAACATCGGCGTCGTAACCGGTTGCCTGCCCACCAAGGGACTGGCATTGCCGTTCATGAGTTACGGGGGCACCAACCTGATCACGGCGATGCTGGCTGTGGGAACTCTGGTGAACATCGGGCGGCACATTGATGTGTCTGACGAACGCATGCACACGCAGGTCGTCAAAAACGCGACGATTAAGCTGTAGCACCCTTGTCTCACTGGTCGGTGAGACAAGGTTTGGTTTCAGGTTACTGGTTTCAAGGTTTCATGCTTCGGCGTTGAGCGCAAATCTCAAATCCCAAATCCTTAAGATCCAAGTTTCTTCAGCCCCTTGAAATACGGTGCTACCCGCCCCTTGTTGTAGGGCTTGAGCCCGAGACACGTGAGTTGGTTGATCTTGCTCTCCACGATCGGAACATAGCGGATGCCGTCCGAATCTAACCGATCCATCAACATGTGGAGCCGGTCAAGGTCCGAGACTTCATACACATACTTGATGAAAACCCCTTTGATCCAGTCGGCTGTCTCCTCGTCAAGCAGTTCTTGCGCGGGCTTAGTCATATCTGTGCGCAATTGGTTGGAAATAGGCGCCATGGACGCATGGCAGAGCTGGGCGGCAACAAATCCGATCCCATATTGATCGATGATGTCACGCCGCACCACGATGTATTGGACGTTGATCATTGTGTTCCTAACTCCTTGCCTATAACTTACACGATCAAAGTTATCCTCATCTACATTCCCGTGCGGGCTAACCCCTAAATCCTAACTCCTCCTTGGCTAAGGATACTGGCGCATCCTCAGCCTACTCGTGTCGCAGGGCGGTGAGCGGATCGAGCTGCGCGGCTTTCCATGCCGGGTGCGTCCCGAAGGTGATTCCGGTGACCACGGAGACCGCCAGCGCGACAATCAGCGATTCGGAAGTCACCACAGCCTTGAGGCCGGTTTCGCCGCCCATGCGTGAA
>JAKJHA010000070.1 GCA_022704125.1 Verrucomicrobiota bacterium
AGTTCCCCGCCACGCCCTGCGTACGCACGATGTCCGTCACGAGGTTCGGCGTGTCGCACGAAAAAGTGCAGGCCACCATCGACACCCCGAGCAGCCACCACGGCATCGAGCGCCCGGACAGAAAGAAATCCGACGCGCTTTTGCTGGAGCGGCGTGCAGCGGCCGACCCCACCACGATGACCGAAATCAAAAAACCGATAATGATCGCCGCATCCACCCACGAGATCTTCAACATACTTCTCTCCTTCTAGCTCTACCAATTTGACAGAACACCCCAGCTCACTGGCCAACGGCCTGTTTAGGCGTCAGCGAGGTCAGTCGAGAGGTGTCGACCGTGACATCAAACCCTTTGGGCACCGTGTACGCATAGCGGAACTCTCCGTCCTGTTTGGTCCAACTCAACGTGACAACGCCTTTGCCGACCGGAACCGTTCCGGAACAGTGCGTCAGCGGCACATCCGCGAAGCGGAAAGTCACGCGCCGATTGACCGCATCGATCTCGCCGATCCCCAACACATCGCGGTAATACATGCGCGTGACATGGCTCGCGAAACCGTGGCAGCAACTCGCAGTCGGCGTGTCGTTCTCCCAAAGTGTCCCGGTCCGCTCCTCCATGCCTTGGAAATATCCCTTGGTCTCCTCCAAAATCTGCGCGGACAGCCCTTGACGGGAGAGTAGCTCTAGCCGCAGATAGTTTCCAATAAAGGCGTTCGCGAAATGAATCTCCGGATGCTTGCGGGTCTGTTTGCGTTGCGGCCCGAAATCATCGCGCAGGCGCGCCCACAGCGCAGGGTGCGTCTCCGGCGTGGCGGTGCGGAAGAAGAAGGCGTAATACTGGCAGGTCTCGGTGCGCTCGCCCGTGACCGCGAGCGTGCCGTCCGGACGCCGCTTGGCATTGTCCACGAAGTAGGTGCCGTCATACGACTGGCGTCGCACCGTCTCACGCACGGCCTCTGCCTTAGCGCCCAATTCCGGCATGTTGTACATACGCGCGACACACGCCAGCACCTCAGCATACGTCATGTTCGAGGGGTAGTTGACATCTTGCACCAGTTTGTTGGCGTGCGACCACTCGACAAAGACCCAGGCCGGCAGCTTCTCCAGCAGGCCGTCGCTGTTTTCGTACTGTTTGAAAAACGCCAGCAGTTCAAGGACGCGCGGCTTGAGCGCATCGACGGTCGCGCGGTCGCCGCTGCGGTGCAGGTACTCCTCAAGCTGCACCACGAACCACATCGCCCAGTTGGGAATGTAATTGCTGTTGGGATGATCCGCCGGATAGCACATCGGCAGCATGCCCTGCGGCAGGGCTTCAAAGCGCTCCGGCAACAGGTAATTCTGGAAGAACATGCGCTCCATATCGGTATTGCCGCACAGGTCGGCAGCGACACGGCCGATGAAAAAGCTGTCGCACAGCCAGCCCGCGCGCTCGCGTCCCGGACAATCGGTAAAGACATCCACCGCGTTTTGCTTGAAGGTTTCGCGCGCGGCCTCGAAGATGCGGTTGAGCCCCGGATCGGATGACTGGAACGTCGCGCGTTCGGTATCCGGGTTCACATACTCACGAAACCCGAGGTCCAGCAGCTCGCAGGCGCCGCCATCGACCATCACCTTCAGATATTTCAACTCGTATGGCTCGAACGATTCAAGGTAATAGGTGCCGGCGCGTGTCAGATCGTAGGTCACAACATTGGCACATGAATACCGCGTGACATTCACCTCGCCATTGCTCAGGATTTCATCGAACACAAAGTAGATACGCGACGGCGCACCGCAGTGCACGGTGGCGCGGATGAAGCCGGCGTTGTTGCGGATAAACTCAAAGGTACGGAACCGGTGGTGCCCCACAGTGCGGGCCTCGCCATCCCTCCACGGCTTCTGCTCGTGTGTCTGCTGCGCAGTTTCGAGCCGCTGCACCTCGTAGAGCGGGATCATCGCTAGTTCGTTCTCCGGGAAACCGGCGAAAAGCGGTCCCACACCCTTGATCGCGCGGTCCGACCAGACCTTTTTGTCCGGTTTGAGCGCAAGCGTCCCGGAGGCGACCTCGCGGACCGGTTTCAGCACATGGAACGCTGGATAAGGCGCGATGCGCGGCAGCAACGGCCGCTGCGGGCACACCGCCAACTTCACCGGCGCCAAGGGGCCATCCGTGCGCCAAGCGTCCGAATAAGGGGTCAGGCAGTACACTTCGGAAAAGGTCCGCTGGAAACTGTAACGCTGAACCTTTTGCACGCGGCTGGACAGCAGATGCGCCTCGAACCCCACCCTGTCGCTGCCGGTCGCGGCCAGCACCTTGCGCCCCGCCACGACCTCGGCCTGCAGATAGGAGGGCTGGTTGAGGTGGTAATAGCTGTTGGCATTGTAGCCCGCGACCTCAATGGCGATCACGTTCGGTCCCGGCTTGCACACCCCTTTGAGCGGCCACTCATCCACCCGGTCATAGCCGTGCGGGCCGCGTGCGGGGCCGTATCCCAGAAACACGCCGTTCACGAAAAGGCGGTAGACCGTCGCGCCAGTCAGCCGCACGACCGCGCGTTCGGCGGCTTCGCCATCGACCGTCGCACGGAACCCGACAAACAGGTTCATCTCCTTTTCGCGTCCCTCCGGCCAGACCGGCTGCGCAGCGACGAACGACGGCGCTGCATTCCGGCGCCCGCCCTCGTTAACCACCAGCGAAGAACACCCCGCAATTCCCAACACCGCCAAGACCAGCATCACTCTCATCGACATCCTCCTTACGGCTCTTTCGTCATGTTAGACATTCCCCCGCGCCAAGTCAACCGAGCCTTTTTGCCGACAGCGATTCCTGATAATGTCCGAATCGGCTCCGTGTACGTCCTTGTCCGAACAGCGGCGGCTGTTGTATAATCTGGCACGTTTTTCCTGCGGGCCTTGGTGCCGTTCGCGCACCGTGAATGAGGGTTAAGACCTGTCCCCAGCTGAGCGGGCCTGCGGGAGAAGGAGGACTATCACCATGTTTATTGATCCAGTCTATGTTATGTTTTTGCTTCCTGGCCTGATTTTGGCCGCTATTGCGTCCATGTTGGTCAAGACAACCTTCAGCCGCTATGCAAAGGTCCGCGCCTATTCGGGCATGACCGGTGCTCAAGCGGCTGAACGCATGTTGCGCGCCAACGGCGTGTTTGACGTGCAGGTCGAGCAGACGCAGGGCTTCCTGTCGGATCATTACGATCCCTCCCACAAGGTGCTGCGCCTCTCGCCGGATGTGTACGGCAGTAACTCACTCTCTGCCGTGGGAGTCGCCTGCCACGAAGCCGGGCACGCCCTGCAACACGCCGCCGCGTACGCACCGCTCACGCTCCGTACGCTTCTGGTGCCGGCCACCAACTTCGCCAGCATGTTCGCCTTTTATGTTTTCTTTGCGGGATTGCTGTTCAATAGCCAGTCGTTGGTCTACATCGGTTGCGCGCTGTTTGCGGTCGGCTTTCTGTTTGCCGTGGTCACTCTGCCGGTCGAGTGGGATGCCAGCGCGCGCGCCAAGCAGCATCTGGCGACGACCGGCATCGTCTCGCCCGATCAGGTGTCGCATGCCGGACGTGTGCTCAACGCGGCTTTCCTTACCTATCTGGCCGGTGCGATCAGTTCACTTTTGACGTTGCTGTATTTCTTGTTCCGCGCGGGATTGCTCGGCGGACGTAGCAGGGATTAATCAGAGAGAACACACATCATGAGCAAGAAAACCCATATCTTCAAGGCCGAGATCCAGCAGGTATTGGATCTCGTCATCCACTCCCTCTACTCGAAAAAGGAGATCTTTCTGCGCGAGTTGATCTCCAATGCGTCGGACGCCATCGATCGCGCCCAGTATCTGGGGCTGACCGACAAGTCGATCGTCGCCGATGCGCCGGTCTGGAAGATCGACCTAATTGTGGACAAGGAGGATAAGACGCTGACGATCACCGACAACGGTATCGGCATGAGCGAGGAGGACCTCGACAAGAACCTCGGCGTGATCGCGAGTTCTGGCACCAAGGCTTTCGCACAGGCGTTGAAGGAGAAGCAGCAGACCAATATCCCGGAGCTGATCGGGCAGTTCGGTGTGGGCTTCTACGCCGCATTCATGGTCGCCGAAACGGTCACCGTGATCACGCTCAAGCGCGGCGAAGGGCAGAAGGCAGTCAAGTGGAGTTCAACAGGCGCCGGCAGCTACACGCTAGAGGATGCGGCGCGTGACAAGCCGGGCACGACCATCGTGCTCAAACTGCGCGAGGGCATGGAGGAGTTCCTGAACGAATGGCGGCTGCACGAGCTGGTTAAGAAGTACTCCGACTTCATCGCGTACCCGATCCGCTTCAGTGACACCGGCGAAGCTCCCGCTGAGGACGCGCAGCCGTTCAACACCATGAAAGCGATTTGGAAGCGTCCCAAGAGCGAGCTGACCGAAGAGGAGACCAACAAGTTTTACACGCACCTCACGCACGACTACACCCCGCCGCTCAAAACCATCCCGATGTCGGTTGAAGGCGCGGTCGAGTTCAAGGCGCTGCTCTTCCTGCCCAAACAAGCGGGTATCGACCTGATGATGCCCAACAAGAAGTACGGGCTGCACCTCTACGTACGCAACGTCTTTATCGGTGCCGACTTCGACCTGCTGCTGCCGGAATACCTGCGCTTTGTGAGGGGTGTCGTAGATTCCAGTGACTTGCCGCTCAACGTATCGCGTGAGATGCTGCAAGATGACGCCGTCATCCGTAAGATCAAGAGCAACATCACCGGCAAGGTGTTGAGCACGCTGGCGGAGATGATGGCCGACACGCCGGACACCTATACCACCTTTTTCACCGCCTTCGGCCGTGTGCTTAAAGAGGGCCTGCACCAAGATTACGAAAACGCTGACAAGCTCAAGGCGTTGATGATGTTCCGTTCGGCCACACGCGACGGCAACGCGCTGATCTCGCTGGCGGACTATGTCAAGGCCATGCCTGAGACGCAGCAAGACATCTACTACCTGATCGCCGAAGATCTGGAGACCGCCAAACGCGCGCCGCACATTGAGGCGCTGACCAAGCGCGGTTACGACGTGCTGCTTTTCACCGATCCGATCGACCAGTGGATCGCCGATACCCTGCGTGAATTTGAAGGCAAGAAATTGGTCGCCGTTGACAAAGGCGCACTAGAGGTCGGCACCGACGAGGAGAAGGCCGCTGCGAAAAAGAAGATCGAGACCGCGACCGACGACTTCAAAGAGCTGACGGCGTTCATCCAAGAACACCTCAAAGAGCATGTCAAAGAGGTACGTTTCTCGCCACGTCTCACCGACTCCGCCTGTTGTCTGGTCGCCGACGAGAACGCCTTGAACCCCAGCATGGAACGGTTGATGCGCGCCATGAACCAGGAGGTGCCGAAACAGCTCCGCACGCTGGAGTTGAATCCCGACCATGCCGTGATCGCACGTATGAAGAGCATGCTGGAAACCGACAAAGCCGATCCTCGGCTGGCCGACTTCACCGATCTACTCTTCGGTCAGGCACTGTTGGCAGAAGGTTCGGCACCGCAAAACCCGCAACGCTTCACCCAGTTGGTCGCCGAACTGATGACCCAAGTTTAAGTTCATGCTTGAACGCCTGATGAACCTGCTAAACAGTGACGTGGGGCCGGATCTGCTCCGTGCCCTGAAGATTGTGTTTCTGGCGGTTCTGGCGGTCGCCTCGTTCGGTATTCTCTACGCCCCGACAGTCAAGCCCGGCAAGGTCACGAGCTATGGGCTGCTGCGCATCCTGTTTGCCGGTGCGCTGTTCGCGGTGCTGGTCTATCAAGCCACCTGGCAAATATGGGGCTACACCAACCCCGATTTCGTCAAATTCATGCGGCGTTACAACCGCCGTCCGGATGCCGCCGAAAAGCAGGTGATGCGCGGGCCGCTGCTGGACCGGCGCGGGATGGTGCTGGCCGCGCCGGTGGTCGGCGATGTCTGGGGACGGCGCTATCCGCTGGGCGCGGCGGCGGCCCACCCCTTGGGCTATTATCACTCCACCTACGGCATCACCGCCGTGGAGCGCGTGTGCGATCCGACCCTAAGCGGATATGCGATCGACAAGCGCGACGAAGCGCTGGGCAAGATGTTGTTCACGCAACGCGCCGCCGAGGGGGAAGCCGTGACCTTGACCCTCGACCAACGTCTGCAACAGAAAGCCTACGAGCTGCTCGCAGGCCGCAAAGGTGCGGTGGTGGTCATGCGGCCGCGCAGCGGGGCGTTACTCGCGTTGGTCAGCTCGCCGGGATTCGATCCGTTGAATCCGGCCGAGGCCATCAGGGATGAAGAGAATACACCCGCGTTCAATCGTGCGGTGCAGGGACGCTATCCGCCCGGCTCTACCTTCAAAATCCTGCTGGCCGCGCTGGCAATCGAGAAGGGCTTGCCGCAAGTCTATGCCTGTCCGGGCCAGGGATACGTCGCCGGACCAGGCACACCGCCCATCCGTGACAGCGAATACTACGCCTACCAACGCAAGGGCGCGGTCTGGCCGGGTTGGGGACGTATCGGGCTGAAGGATGCGACCGTCCACTCCTCCAACGTCTACTTCGCTCAACTCGGGGTCGCGTCGGGCACCAAGGCGTTCAACGACATGATGACCAAGGCGCGCATCCGCGAGCCGCTCACCTATCTGCGGGCCAGCGGCGGCGAGCTTAAAAGTGCGCGCGGCCATGTACCTGAAGTCACCAAAGCGCGTTCAACCGCGCTGCTGGCCATTGGTCAGGGTGAACTCCTGACCACCCCGTTGCATGTGGCCTGCTTCACTGCGGCCGTCGCCGCCGACGGGCGGATGATGCGGCCGCGCCTCTGCCAAGCTGAGCCGATCGAAGAGATGTCACGGCTCTGTAATGTCAAGACAGCCGAACAACTCCGCGCGATCCTACGCGAGGCAGTCAGTCGCGGCACCGGCAAAGGCGTCGATCTTCCGGGGCTCAATGTCTGTGGCAAGACCGGCACCGCGCAGGCACCGGGCGGAGAAGACCATGCTTGGTTCACCTGCTTTGCTCCGCAGCGCAAGCCAAACATCGTCGTCACGGTTCTGGTTGAACGCGGCGGCTTCGGTGCCAAAGCCGCGTTACCCGTGGCGCGCGCCCTGCTCCAAGAGGCTGATCGACTCGGATATGTGCGCATCGCTGAGGAGGCTACGCCGTGAGCCGGAAAAAAAAGAAAACGCTGGGGCCAATTGGAACCGCCACGGGACTCTTCCTGCTCTCGGCATTTGCCGTCGCTTGCGCCTGCTTGGCGATCCTCGGCGTCAAGCTCTCCAACGCGCCGGTCTTGCAGGTAGAGCCGCTGATCCCATTGGCCGTGTATGCGGTCGGCGTGCCGCTGATCCTGCTCTGGCTCAAGCTTTCCGGCTGGAAAGGAGATGCCGGTCTGGTCGGCGCCGTGTTTCTGCTCTGCGGCATTGGCTTGGTCATCCAGTTCCGGATGGGCAGTTTCTCTCAGGGGTTGGCCAAACCTGCGGCGATGCTGCCCTTACCGCTCGGATTGGCCGCCTTTATGGTCGGCACGCTACTGACCGGCAAAGGCCGAGGCGCCTGGCTCGCCAAAGCGGGTTGGATGGCCTACCTTGCGGCACTGGGTGTGCTGGGGGCTATGCTGCTCTTGGGGCGCAGTTTCCGCGGCGGCACCTACTTGGCCGGTAATCTCAATCCGTCGGAAATCGTGAAACCGCTGCTGGTGCTTTTTCTGGCCTCCTACCTGAGTCGCCACCAGAAGGCCTTCTCCGAAACGCAGAAGGGCATCCCCGTGCCGCCGCTGCGCGTGCTGTGGGGACTCGTCGCGCTTTGGGCCATCCCGATGCTGATGACGATCGCGCTAAAGGACCTGGGGCTCATGGCGCTGCTCAACGCCGTGCTGATCGTGATGCTGTTCGCGATCGCGCGTAGCACCGGCTATCTGGCGATCGGCCTGGCGGCCGTCGCGGCGGCGGGCTTTGGCGTGCAGCTTATCTCAGCCAACGCCCGGACACGTTTCGATGTCTGGCTCAACCCATTCGCCGATCCGACCGGCAAGGGCTGGCAGATTCTTCAGGCGTTAGCCGCCATGTACTCGGGCGGATTGTGGGGCGCCGGGCTCGGCGCGGGCGTGCCGCAGTCCGTGCCCATCGTCACATCGGACTTCGTCTACGCGGCGGTGGCCGAAGAGATCGGACTGGTCGGCTGCGCCCTGCTGCTGATGGTCTACGCCACGCTCTTCTCGCGCGGACTGCGCGCGGCTGGCGCGACAAAAACACCCTTTGAACGGCTGCTGTGCGTGGGCCTGACCGCCTCACTGGCGACACAGACGATCCTCAACGTTGCGGGCGTCACCAAAGCGCTGCCGATGACCGGCATCACGCTGCCGCTGATCAGCCACGGCGGCAGCAGCCTGATCACCACCCTGCTGATCGCCGGCATGCTCACCGGCCTCTCCGACCGCAAGTGAACGCCGCCCCGACGGGACGGTGCCGTATGGCCATCAGCGGGCGAGAATCGCCGCGGCCAACTCCCGCCGGGCGTCGTACAGGGCTTTCGGATCGCGCGTGTACCCCCACCACGTCGGGGCGATGCGGTCAACGATTTTCTGCACGGCCGCAGCTCCGGCGCGCCGCTCGAGCAGGACGAAATATTCGTAGTCCTCCATGCCATCGCGGAGGTTTTTCAGCCGCATGCTGGCGACCGGCCCCCTGATCCCGCACGGGACACCGGGATAAAACAGGTACCCGCCGCCGTTGAAGTGCCGCGGATGCGCGAATGCCGGATTGTACCACGGCTCGATCACCCGCTGTACGGTGCTCCAGTAAAGCAACCCCGTGATGCCATACTGCCGGTTGATCCAGGTAGGCACACGGTAAACCAGCAACGGCCGGTCGATATGCCAATAGGGCGGGTCCTTCTCGCGCACCTCTTCGTACGCGGGGTGATAGCGCGGCGACCGCTGCACCAGCGCGGTGTACGACCAGACGGAATCGCCTTGCTTGAGTTTCTGATTGACCGTCTCGCGATCGATAAACGACCAAAGCGGGCACCAGATGTCGACCGCCGGATCGATATCGGGCCAAGCCGGATCGTGAGGATAGGTCTGCTCGACAACGAGGCATTTCAACTCGGGCGCAGCTTGGTGCACGATCTCGGCCAGAACCAGCACCTGCTCGTAATTTTCGGCAGTGTTGGGCTCGTCAAGAAGGTAGACGTACGCCCGGTCCGCCCAGCCGTTCGCTTTGACGTACTGGTAGTAATCGCGGTAATAGCGCAGGGCTTTTTCGCGCTGGTCGGGCGGGACGGTCTTGTAGTTAGCGTTTGTGGTGGAATGCGGCAGGCGTCCGAAAGGCGAGGACGGAATTTCGAAATCGGTCACATGCAGCTTTTCGATGAACGCGCGCAGCGCCGCGTGCCGGTTCGTGTCGATGGTCAGCGAACCGTCCGGGTTCGCCTGCGGCAGCAGGCGGCTGGGCAGAGGCGGGTTGAGGCGGTGCTCGGCCAGAGCTTCGCAGTAGCGGGCTTCAATCTCACGGAACTCGTCCGAGTTGTACTTCACGCCGAAGACCGAGGCAATCCCCCAAAAGCCGCCGAAATGATTGCAATGGGTCGGGCCGTCGGGGAGGTCGAAGTCCCAGACGGTCAGCGTGACCGGAAGCTCGGCTTTACCCCTGTCGGTGGACACCCGGACCGTGCCGCGGTAGACGCCTGCCGGCACGCCCTTGGGCACATGAACGTCGATCCAAAGGGGTTGGTTCTGTCCCGCGAACACGTCAAACGGCACGGCATACATGTCGTTGCCGGTGGTGACCAGCGGCTCGCCCCAGCGCTCGCGCCGCTGGGAAAACGGCTCGATGGGTTTGCCGGTAACCGGATCAATGAACGGGACGAGCGCGTCCGGGTACAGCCCCGGCGGCAACTCCGC
>JAKJHA010000318.1 GCA_022704125.1 Verrucomicrobiota bacterium
GCATCAAAACTGTCCCAGTATCTACCGGTTGGTCGACGCGCAGGGCAAGGCACGGCTGTGGGTCTGGTCTGCGGCCAAAGATACGCGCCAAGGTCCGCCGATGCCCAGCATCATGAGTGAGGATGACGGTGAAACATGGCGGGAGATGCCGCCGCTGGGTGAGGCGTTTTATTGCGTGATGACCTTCAGCAGCATGGTGCGGCTGAATGACGGCTGTTATCTTGGGCTGTACCACCGAGGAGAGGGAAAAGGTGAAGGACGCACGTATCAGGAGGTCATGCAAACGCAGAGTAGCGACGGTGGCTTTACATGGTCACCTCCTCGCTCGGTCGCGCGCGTGGCAGACAAAACGCCGTGCGAACCCTTTGTGTTCCGTTCGCCCGACGGTGACGAGCTGTGTTGCCTGATGCGCGAAGACACCCACACGGGCTACAGCCTGCAGATGTTCAGCCGCGACGAAGGCGCGACGTGGAGCACGCCGACCGATACGGCGTGGGGACTGACCGGTGACCGCCACATGGGCGTCCGGACGCAGGACGGACGGATGGTTATCGCGTTCCGAGACTGCGCGCCGCACTCACCCTCCAAGGGTCATTTCGTGGCGTGGGTTGGCACCTACGATGACATCCGGCAAGGCCGCCCCGGCCAGTATCGCGTCAAGTTGCTGCACGGCTATACACTTTTTGATCTTGGGTATCCCGGAATGGAACTGTTGCCGGACGGCACAATCGTCGCGACGACCTATCTGAAGTATTGGAACGACGCGCGCAAACACTCCGTCGTCAGTACACTTTTCAAACTTGCCGAAACGGATGCCTTGTTGCGGAAGTAACGATCACTGCGGTACACTTAACGACGAAAGGATACTTATGCATCTCTCATTCTCAAAACTTTTTTTGACCGGACTGATTGTCGCGGGTGCGGCATACGGCGGCGGATTTGCCACATCTGCTAAGCTAGAACATTTCTTAGGTGAACCGCTCTGCGAGCCGGCCCAGACGCTTTGGCAGGGACGCGGCGGCTGGGGCGGCATTGTGGCCGCTCGCGACGGTACGCTGGTCGTCTTTCAATCGCCCGGTGGCGGTACCTGCCGGCGTAGTCGGGATGGCGGCCGCACGTGGGATGCAGAGATCCTGCTCGCGCCGGACGCGAAGGGCGGCAACGCGCTGGTAGACGAGACCAATGGCGATCTGCTCTATATCAATCCCTGCGAGGGCTGGCTGTTCCGCAGTCGCGACAACGGAGCTACATGGACGCGCGAAACGTGCGAACTCCGGCCCGATGGCTTTGGCCTGAAACCGGGGCTGGAAGGGGTCGGTGCCATGCAGGCCGGCATCACGCTTGCATTCGGCGCGCGCAAGGGACGCCTGCTCTCGCCTGCCCGCATCATGGGACCCAAAAACTCGAACGATGTGCCGTGGCGTCCCTACCACTACAGTACCGCGCTTTTCAGCGATGACGGTGGCAAGGTGTGGCAGACCAGTAAACCGTTCCCGGTGATGGGAACCGGCGAGGCCGCGCTGGCCGAACTGTCCGATGGGCGCATCCTCTACAATTCGCGCGAGCACATGAGTCCGGGCAACCGCTTCTTCGCATGGAGTCATGACGGCGGCGAGTTGTGGATCAACGCATCGCGCAGTCCAGACCTGCCCGACGGCGTGAGGGGCTCCTCGTACGGTTGCATGGGCGGCATGCTGCGCCTGCCGATCGCCGGGCGCGACATTCTCATCTACAGCAACCTCGATACCGATGCGGGGGAGATGCCGCGTCAAGTCGGCGCTTCCACCAGCAAAGGACGCGAGAAGGTGAGCGTGTGGGCGAGCTTTGACGGCGGTGCCACATGGCCGGTGAAGCGTCTGGTGTATGACGGCCCGAGTGCCTATTCCAATCTGGGAGTCGGACGCGCCGGGACACCGAGCCAAGGCCGGATCTTTCTGGTCTTCGAAGCGGGTGCCAAACAGTGCTACGAATCGGTGCGGGTCGTCGCGTTCAATCTGAGCTGGCTGCAGAATACGAAGTAACGCCCAACGCCGAACATCGAACG
>JAKJHA010000071.1 GCA_022704125.1 Verrucomicrobiota bacterium
CGTGCCGGTTTCGATGTAGGCACTGCTCGCCGTGTGCCGCGCCAGGAACGTCTCCCAGTCGCGCTGCGTGTAGACCATACCCATGGCGAACCAAACCTCTTGCGCATTCGGCGGGAAGGTGTAGGTAAAGGAGCGCGTGGTGAAAGTGTCCGCCGCGTAGTGCCACGTCTGGCCCTGATCCAGCGAGACGCACGGTCCACGTGTGCAGACCGGATCGCCGTTGGTGAAGGAGAAAGTCAAGGTGCGGCCAGCCGCGCCACGGGCGCGGAACGCCCAGTAAAACCACCATCCCGCCGTGTCGCGCATCTCATTTTGCAGATAGATCGTGTCTCCCTCCATGCGCTCCAGCAGGATGTTGCCCGCCGGCAGGTTCTTGTCGATCACGAGCCGCTCATTCGGATCGGTCTCCGACTGGTCGTCCAGCAAAACGACCGTCCCCAAGGTATTGGAAGCCATCAGCGCAAACAGTCCTACGTTCCACGCGCCGGACGTAAGGCGCGGCAGTGGACGCTTGGTCGAAATACGATAGGGGGGGCGCGCCATACGCGCACCGACTTTGACCCAGGCATTGGACTCATAGCGGTAAAGCGTCAAGAGATTCGTGCTCTCGGCACATGCGGCGTCATCATAACGAAAAGTTAAGCCTACCGTTGAGAAGGTCGTCAGGTCCGACGTCTCCCATCCGGTGTTGTTGGCGTAAAGTCCCAAGCCCCACACCCCCAGACAGCGACCCTTGGGCAGGGGCGGCAACGCCGGATGGTTGGTGGCATAGAGACCGCCCCTGAAAAATACGCCTGAACCGGGCAACCCGGCGAACGACGCGCGCAGACTGTTCACCAGCTCGGGCTCGCGCCGGGTTGTGGCATCACCTAGGCAGCGTATGGAGCTCGGCGAAGCCGCGCCATTGATCCAGGTGCGCGGGAAGAGCACGCGGCCTTGATTGACCGCATACCAGCCGTTGGAGCCGTCCGCACCCCGCGCCAGCGTGTTGGTCGTGCTGACGATCCCGTGCAGATCCAAGTCACGCGCCGTCCCTTCACCGTCAGCGATCACCGTACCGTTATTCTCCATGCGCACATGCGTCACTTCCGGTGTCGGATTGACCGTTCCCCAACCGCGCAGGACCCCCTTCACGCCCGCGCTCTTGCGGAGGACAAAGTTGCGGTGCGTGGCCGTCGTGTGCCCAAATGTCACCGTACCGCCGCGCAGTAACAGCGTACCGCTGCCGGCATCGCCGAGACAGATTCCATCGGTCAGATTGGTCCCGGCGCATCGCAGTGTGGCACCGGCCTCAATGCAGACCACCGGGTGGCTGCCATTGTTGTATATCTCGCCGACTGTCAGCCGCTGACAGAGCGCCGCGACACCGTTCGGCACGATCAGCGGTGTATCCGCTTGGATGCGGCTGGAGCTGAGCAGGACCGCGTCATCGGTTTGCGGCAGACGGTTCACTGCCGTGCCTGCGCCGGTCAGCCAATTCGCCGGATTGTTCCAGCCGTATCCATCCACCGGACGGAACCACAGCGTAGCGCCGGTTACGTTCAACCCCAGTGCCGCCGCTATCACCACCGCAAGCCGTATCTTTCTCATTCAAATCCCCTCATTTCGTGACCGCGACCGCAACGCTCAACCGCCTCAACGGACCGTCACCAGCGTACCGCGCTGCCGCGTGACCAGTGCAAACCAGCCGATGTTGGCGTCGGCATTCGTCAGGCGGTCAAGCGGCGCGGCCGTCGTCACGCAGTGGTCCGAATTGACCGCCGTTTCCACCCGACTCCATCCGCTTGCCGTGTGGCGGTAGAGGACCAAGTGATCGGAACTCCCGACACGGGTCTGATCGTAGCGGAACGTCACCATGACTGTAGTAAACGGTGCGGCTTGGTCGGCCGTCCAAGAAGAGAGGTCCTTGTACAGGCCCAGCTGCCAGATGCCGATGGGCTCCGCGTCGGTGGGCAATCCAGTCGGAATGTCGTCGCGATCAGGCGCGTAGACACCGCCACGCCAGAAATTGGCACCCAGCGTAATCCCGGTGAAGGTCGCATGCACGCTGTTGACCAGACCCGGCGCCGGATTGCCGTGCCAGTCCCCCATACAACGCGCTTGCGTGCCGCTGGAGTTGTTGAACCACGTCCGCGGGAAGAGCACTCGGCCCTTGTTCACCGCATACCAGCCGTTGGTGCCTGTCGCGCCGTTCGGCACACTGTTCGAGGTGCTGACGATCTCGTTCAAATCCAACGTGCGCACCTCGCCCCCGCCGTCCGCCTGGATGACACCCTCGCCGAGCACCAGCCGGATGTTGGTTGTTCCGGAACTCGGATGCGAGATTCTGCCCCATCCCTGAATCCTTCCACGGCTTCCCGCGTATCTGCCGACATACAGCCGCTCCTGCAAACTTCCGTTCGAAATATGCAGCACGCCCCCTTTCAAAACGAGGACGCCGTCGCCGATTATCTCCTCAATCCTGTCTTGGCTCCATACCGGATACCCGCCGACGTTGCATGAATGGACCGCCGTGTTGGTCGCTCCCGCATAGATCGTCGCAACGCTGGTGATATCAGGATTTCCACCGACCTTTAGGTAGTCTGCTGACAGATTGGCGCGCTGCTCCAAGATGCCCCTGCCCGAATAGCCGATAAAAAGCGTCTGCCCGCTTCCGACGTTGATTCCGGGCGCGCGGACATCCAGCAGGCCCTCAGAGCCGATGTGGCGTCCCACATAGACGTGGCTCCACGAGGCTATGCTGCCGCCTGCATAGACCAGAACGCCGGTTCCCATATGCCCGACCGACAACTCGCCAGAAAAAGCTCCGCCCTCCTGAACATACGTTCCGCGTCCCGAGGCATTTTGTCCGATCAAGAGTCCGGGAGTCTCTAGTTTCACGGTGCCGCCCGCATTCGTTACCACACCGATGCCCTCGTATCCCACCGTCATGCAAGTGTTAGAGAGCAGACCGCCTGAGAGGGTTAGCAAACCGTATCCGTTGACATGATGGCCGACCGAAATCGATGCTTGCAAGTCGGTCGTCGATGTGAGCTGGCCACCGGAGATGTGCAGCGACGGGATGCGCTTATCCGTGGCATAGCTGGGGTCGGCAAGGGTGGCGATCCGGATCGTTTGGGCGATCGCCAGCACGCCGTTCGTGATCATCAGCGGGGCGTTCGGAGACGTCAGTGAACTGTTCAAGGTGACAGAATCCTCTTCTGTCGGCAGGGCGGCAGTCGGCTTCCAGCCGGCTGCCACGTCCCAGAAACGGCTGCCTCCGGCATCGTTTACGCTGAACCACTTTTCTTCCGCATGGACGGTGACCGTCACGAACATCAGCCACAGGCATACCGCGCCACCGATCATCAACCGTGCCAGACCGCTGCGCATCACTGCGCATGCGAATAACCTTCTATCTCCTCGCATGATCGCGCCTCCCTTGTTTTGCTTGCACCATTAAAGCCTTAATGGGTGGCCACAGCATAGCAGTTCGCGACCTTTTGCGCCAGCCGCTCCGGCGTGAGTCCGTGGTCCTGCATCAGTTGCGGCGTGGAGCCCTGGCCTACAAATTCATCCGGCCAGCCATAGGAACGCACCGGCGCGTCAAACCCGCCCGCCGCGAGTGCCTCGCGCACGGCCGTGCCGAACCCGCCGGCAACCGCCCCGTTTTCCAGCGTCACGAAGCGCGCGCCTTGACGCGCCTGCGCCCAGAGGCGCTCGGTGTCGAGCGGCTTGATGAAACGCGCGTTGACCACCCCGCACCGCATACCGTCCGCCCGCAGCCGCGCTGCGGTCTCGCAGGCCAACGGCAACATGTCGCCCAGCGCCCAAAACCAAACCGTCGCGCCATCCGGTCCGTCGGCTTCTTCCACGGTCTCCGCCATACCGATCGGCAGCGGCGCGATCTCTGGATCGATCTCCACCGCCGGCCCCGGCTCGCGCGGGTAGCGGATGACGGCCGGTCCGTCGTGCGCCAGCGCAGTCTTCATCATGGCCACCAACTCACGGGCATCTTTGGGGTGCATCAAGGTTAGGTTCGGCAGGCAACGCAACATCGGAATATCGTAAATGCCGTGATGCGTGGGACCGTCGCTGCCGACCACGCCGGCGCGGTCGAGGCAGAAGAGCACCGGCAGACGTTGCAGGCAGACGTCGTGCATCACGCAATCTACCGCGCGCTGCAGGAAGGTCGAGTAGACTGCGAAGACCGGACGGTAGCCGGACGCTGCCAGCCCCGCCGCGAAAACGACCGCATGCGATTCGCAGATGCCGACATCGAAAAAGCGCGTGGGATGCCGCGCCGCAAAGGGTTCGAGCCCCGTACCGCCGCACATCGCCGCCGTGATCGCCATCACGCGCGGATCGCTGTCGGCCAGCGCTGTCAGTGTCTCGCCGAAAATCTGGGAGTAGCCGCGCCGCCCTTCCGGCGGTCGCCGGGCCTCTAGTTCAAACGCACCGACCCCGTGCCAGTCGCAGGGACTGCGCTCGGCGGGCTTGAAGCCGTGCCCCTTCTGCGTGGCGATGTGGATCAAGACCGAACGCTTGTCGTCGCGTGCCGTGCAGAGGGCGTGTTCCAGCGCATTGAAATCGTGGCCGTCGATCGGTCCCACATAACGGATGCCGAATTCCTCGAAAAAGGCATTGCGCAACCACAGGCTCTTGATCGCCTGTTCAAGGCGGTGGTAGATGCGCCGCAGCGGCGTCATGCGCAACCGGTGGCCGGCCGCCTCGGCCGCCGCCTTGATGCGGTTGTAGCGCACGTCAGCCAGCATACGCCCGAGTCGGCGCGACAACGCCCCGACGTTTTCCGAGATCGACATCTCGTTGTCGTTGAGGATTACGATGAGCTTGGTGTTGGCGTCGTCCAGACTGTTGAGCGCCTCAAACGTGATGCCGTTGGTCAACGAGCCGTCACCGATCACGGCCACGACATGCTGCTTACCGCCGTCACGGTCGCGCGCGACCGCCATGCCCAGTGCGGCGGAGAGCGCCGTGCCGGCGTGGCCGCCCACAAAAGCATCGAACGGGCTTTCCGCCGGTTTCGGGAAGCCTGAGAGGCCACCGTGCTGACGCAGGGTGGCAAAGCGGTCGCAACGCCCGGTCAGCAATTTCCAGGAGTAGCTCTGGTGGCCCACGTCCCACACGACCTTGTCGTCGGGCGGGTTGAAGACGCGCAACAATGCGATTGTGAGTTCGACCGTCCCGAGATTCGAGGCCAAGTGACCGCCCGTCTTGCTGACGGTATCGAGGATCACCGTACGCAACTCTTCGGCCAGTGCCGGCAACGCGTCAGCAGGCAGCGTCCGGATATCGGCAGGCAATTGTAAGGTTTTCAGATAATCAGACATGTCAAAGTTTTCAGGGCTGCTGTTGCGCACCAAGTGGGGTACGCCGCTTCATGATCTGGAGCGTCGTGCTGTTCTGGCCGAAATCGGGCACCTCCTGTACGCCGTCGTAGTGCTGTCCCAAAGTGCTCAAAAAAGCGTGGCGTTGCGCGGCGGGCACTTCGTCCATCACCGGTGAACGGATGGCGAAGCCGTATCCGCTGTAGGCGGCGATGCTGGCCGGCGCTGCCGCGAGCAGCGCTTCCAAGCGCGTATCGTTCATCACATGGTAGCGGGCGGCCTCTTCATCGCTCAGTTGCGGGAAATAACTGAAGGGGCCCATCTCCAGCCCCTCCGGCACGCGCATACCCGCCTCGACCGCCAGATAGGTGTCTTGGGTCAGGAGCAGGTCGTCCGTTCCGGCTAATGCGCGTACGTCGCGCGCCGTTTGGCGCAGCACGGCCAGATCCGGCGCTGTTTTGCG
The DNA here is from genome assembly GCA_022704125.1 of Verrucomicrobiota bacterium. GTDB lineage: Bacteria > Verrucomicrobiota > Kiritimatiellia > RFP12 > UBA1067 > DUPH01. The sequence goes on from JAKJHA010000071.1 coordinate 5,791, forward strand.
CACCGCCCAGAAGCGGTCTTGGCGTGCGACGAACCACGACTGCGCCATCGGCGACCCAAAGCTCGCCAACAGGCTGGCGACCACCCAGAGGAGGCAGACACAGCCGCGCAGCGAACCCGACGAGGTGCTGTTCGCGGCCCAACCCGCGACCGCTGCGGCCAGCAATCCCATGACCGGCACCTGATAGTCGTCGTACGGATACGGACTGGCAAGCTGCACCCCGAAGACCGCAAGAAATGCCAGCAGCCAGATCCACGGCCAGAATTGACCACGGTAGAGAACGCCCGTCGGCTCTTCCTGCGCGACGGTGTCCGCGACGCCGCTGCCGCGGAACAACCGGAAAATGACCAGCGCCGCCAGCAGCATTACCGCAGGCAGATAGGCTCGCACCGTGCGCGCCAGCGAACCGGCCATGAAAAAGAGGTCACGGCCGCCGCGCGCCACATGGAACGACTGGCTGAACAGGAACGGCTCAAGCGCTTCCGTCAATGTGGGGCCGAACGCCAGTGCCAGCCCCACGCCGCCGCCGAGTGCGAACCAGAAGAAGGCCGCACCAGTTTTGCGGAAGGTCAGCAGTAGCGCCAGCGCAGTAATCGGCAGCATCGCCCCCAGCGACAGACGCACGCCCGCTGCGAAGGCGATCAATATGCCGGCCGGCAACGCCCACATGCAGGAGAGGGTCGAGCGCGTCTGGCTACGGCGCGACAGACTCAACGTGAGCAATAGAAAACCACCCAGTACTAGACACGAGGCCAGCGCGTAGGTTTTCGGGATCGTCGTGAAATAAACGTGGTAGAGGTTACAGGCAGTCAGCGCAAAGGCGATCTGGCCGGCCTCTGCCGCGCGCGACGAAGGCACGGCACGCCGCGCCAGTCCTGCGGCCAACAGTCCGCTCAAGAGGCCGAGTGCGGCGGTGAAGACCCGCCCGCCCAGCACGCCATGCGGCGACCACAGCGGTGCGAACAGGCCGTAGAGATACGGCATCAGCGGACCTTGCGTGAAGAAAAAATCGCGGTACGGCATACGCCCGTCAGCTACGGCGCGCGCGGCGTACAGATACCAGCCCTCATCTTGATTCAGGTTACCGAACCAGACCGCCGCCGCGTACAACGTCACCGACGCGGCGGCCACACACACAGCCGCCAGCCAGATACACACCAGATGTCCCCTTGATCGACGCAACTTAGCTCCTTGCTATAACTTGAGAGTTGAACGTTAAAAGTTGAGCGTTGAACGTTTTTTAACTCAGAACGCTGAACGTCGAACTCTGAACTCTGAAGGTGAAAATCCTAAACCCTAAATCCTAACTCCTAACTTTCAGGAGCAGGTCCATCAGCGCCGATCCCTTGAGAGCACCAAGCGTGCCACGCCGGGCGGCAGACTCGTCAAAGGTCTCCACGTCGTCAGGTTCGACGCCCGGCTGGTAGACGGCCACCGGCACCGGGGTACGCGTGTGTTTGCCGGTCGCCAATGGTACCGGATGATCTGGCAGCACGCAGTAGGCGACCGACGGACCGCCGCCGTCCATCACACGTTTGACGAGACGGTGGTCGAAGTCTTCGAGCGCCTTCAGTTTGAGCGCCAAGTCCTGCGCGTGAGAGACTTCATCGATCGCCTCGACGTGCACATAGACAAAATCATAGCCGTCAGCGAGTGCCTTCAAGGCAGCGTCAGCCTTGGCCTCGTAATCGGTGTCGATGTAACCGGTCGCACCCGGCACCCTGATGACATCCATGCCCATGCAGCGGCCGAGTCCGTTGATCACGTCGACGGCGGAGATCACCGCTGCGCGGATGCCGTAGCGCTGGCTGATATTGTGGATGGCGCCGGCCTTGCCGCCGCTCCACGGCCAGATACCGTTGGCCTCGCGCCCTTTGAGCACGTCGGCGGCGTGCGCGATGAGGTCGCGCAAGACCTCTGCGGTGTGTATGCCTTCGGTTGACTTGGTGCGCGGCAGGTGCTTCGCCACCGATTGACCGTGGCAATCATCGGGTTTGTCGTACGAGATCTCCGCGCTGTACTCCGGGCCGGAGAGTATCAGTAGGTTACGATAGCTAACACCGGGATAGAAACGGATCGTATCAGTGCCGAGCGCGTCATTGAGCAGGCGGATCGCCTCTTCGGCATCAGCCTGCGCGATGTGTCCGCCCGAGAAGTCGCGTAGGATACCGTCAGCATCCACGGTGACCAGATTCATGCGAAAGGCGATGTCATCTGGGCCAAGCGGGATGCCTTGGCTGGCGGCTTCGAGCGGGCCGCGGCCACACATTTCAGTGGCAAGGTCGCAGCCTAGCACCGACATATTGGCGATGTCGCTGGAGGTCGGGTAGCCCTCGGGCAGGGTCAGCATGGTGCCACTGCGGCCGCAGCGGGCGATCGCATCCATGTGTGGGGTATTGGCCGCTTGGAGCGGGGTACGGTGTCCGAGTTCGGCGATCGGTTCGTCAGCCATCCCGTCACCAAGAAAAAGAACAGTCTTATGCGGTTTCATGATGTGGTGATAGTCTCGCAGACCCGCGCGATTGTGTCAATGTTGACAGTGCGTTAGTTCATTAGTGCCTTATCGTCCGACAAGGCCAATAAAAAAAGCAGACACTCGCCACTCAGGCTTGTGTGCCAAGAGAGGCGAGTGTCTGTTCGATCTGCTCTTCTGCCCACGCAGAATTACGGGGTTGCCTTCACCCGATAGAAGACCGGCCCCATGACTTCGTCATTATCATTCGTGTAGACCGTGTTATCCGGTGCCACGCCACGTTTCACCGTGTCGTAGTTCTCGAACGCATCGACAAGATTCAAGCTCCGCTGGATGATGAAATCACTGCGGGCTCCGGAATCGTTGCCCATGATTGTGAGTATCGTCTCCGTTGCGTTCCTTTGGATGCTCAGGATCTGGAAGATGCTGGTGTCATCGGTCGGGTTGGTGCCGGCCAGATACTCCTCAGCATTCGAAAAACTGTCAAGATCCGCGTCGCCATCTGGATCGGTCAACCCATGGTCGAGCAGCCAGGTATATGGAACGCCGTTGGTCGTGGCCGAGATTGAGCCCCAGGCGGCGATCTCTTGCGCGTCGTACCAGCCGTCGCCGTCAGAGTCGCCCGTCAGGTCGCTCGGGTAGGACACGGCGATCGCCACGTCGTCCAGATATGCGTCAGTCCAACCGCTGTTCTGCACAGCCGTCGCACGGTAATATGATGGGTTGGAGATCATGGTCAGGCCCTCACGCACCAGAACGCCGTCCACGAAAACCGCCACTTTACCCGCGGCATAGTTCTTGTATAGGGTGATGCGTGCGTATGCGTCGCTTGTGATCGGCGTCACGACGTCGCCCGCGACGTTGTTGGAGCACGTCACCCACGTCGCGGTGTCGGGGTTGTACACAACTGCGTACCCGCCAGAGTTCACATACAGCATCACGCTCGCGCTGGTGTCCACATCCGGTGCCGCATCACGCGCCACCGGCTTCAAGAGCAGGTCTGTCCAAACCTTTGGGTAGGCATTGGATGGATGGGACAGTGTGTTGGTGACCGCCGTGCCGTCCGGCAGGACAGCAGCCTGACTTCCGCCCGCGCCGACACCGCCTTTGACCACGGCCTCGCTCGATCCACTCCACCCGTTGTAGGCGATGTCTCCCACGGAGAGATTTTCCGGATAACTTTCAAAGTCATCGATGAACGGAAGATCCTGCAGGCTCCAATAGGAGATAGTTCGGCCTGCGGATGTCACCCAGATGTGACCGTCGTCAACGTCGGAAATGCCGTACAGGTCGGTCAGTCCCAAATTATAGCTCCCGACGGCGGTCCAAGAGGTGCCATCGGTCGCGTAGACATGCAGGTGATCGTCCAAGCCGACAACGTAAATCCTGTTGCCCGACCTGACCGCCTGGTATGCTCCGTCGGCGGGCAGTGTGATGATGTTGGTCGAAACCCCAGT
>JAKJHA010000319.1 GCA_022704125.1 Verrucomicrobiota bacterium
CCAGCCGCTCCCAAGTACGGCCGCCATCGCGGCTACGCGCCATGGGACCGGCCGCACCGCCGTGATTGATGCACCACACGCAGAAGATCGTCCGCCCGTCCGGCAGCGATACGGTGGTCGGGTGCCCCTGGTACACCTCCGGCGTGCCGGCGGCAACCACCACCTGACGCGTCTGGTCTTGTGACAGATCGACCAGCGGCAGTTTGGCCTCTGCCCTCCAACGAGCTTCGCGCGACACGACTTCAGTTGCAGAGGTAAAGGCCGGCGCGGTGATTGAAAAATCCGCCACGTTCATTGTGCTGCGCCACGGCCGCAAGGCCACGGAGCCGAACCGCGTACGTCCGTCACGCATGTGAATGACCGTCTCGCCTGCGACCGTCACGATGAGTTCGCCGTTGCGACGCACGATGAGCAGTTCAAACACCTTTCCGTCGCGGATGCCCGCCGGAGGATCACGTTCCAGCTTTTCACCGGAAAACAACGGCCCTCCCGTGAACATTTTGCCCGACGCGCCCTCAAGTCCGATGTGATGACGCTCATCAATGACGATGGAGGCGGCCGAACGCTCAAGCCCTTCGACCGACATCTTGATCCGGACGACGATATCATTTCCCTCCGGAATGCGGTCTCCGTAAAACAGGGCGTTCGGATGGCGCAGCACCACCATGCCCTCGGCTTCCTTCCATGTCGCGTCAGTGGTCGCCACGCAAAGCCCCGACGCTTTGCCAGCCTTCACAAAGACCGCCTCTTCCGCGTCCACCGACAAAACACACAACACGCCGACGAGTACTCCCCGCACGAAAAAAGCCTTCATGTTTTCTCCCCTTGTACTTTACTATCGGACTTGAAGCAACGTGCCGCGTGGCGCACGGTACTCAAACGCCCCGTTTATGCCGTACTTCTGCTGCAGATACCAGCCCGCGTTATTGAGGTCATCTTCGTTCAAGACACGGTTGAAGACCAAGACCTCGGCAACAAGACCGCCTAAGTTACAGTGGGATGCGGAATACCCACCGATGACCATCGGATGATCGTTGGCTGATGCCTTAGCCGCATACGGATCTGAGGGATGCGGTTGACCGTTGACATAGAAAACTTTTGTCCCCTCGGTCTCTCCGGTCTGCGTCAGCGTGGCAGCCAGCAGGTGCGGCTGATTGGCTGGAGGCTCTGCAACCCGGAACCATGCGTTTGTATCTGAAGCCGGACCCGAGCCCCATATCACACCCGCATCGTCGGAGAAGAACCGCCAGTCGGTCGTATCCGATCCCGCCGTGCCCTTAGAGACAATGCACTGGGTGCCGCTCTTCTCACGGAGATACACGGTGAGGACGGTCCAGCCCTTACCGGCACCGGTACCCAGATCAAGCGCATTGTGGTCGGGAACCGCAAGGAAATCGTCAACGCCATCAAAACGGATCGCGGCGCGCCCATCGATACCCTCCGGCACGAACAGGGGACGGGAGTTGCCGACTGCAACAGCATCGTTCGCTCCGCCGACATCCGTCGCTTGATCGGCCCAGGCGTGCACCCAACCGTTGCTGTGCTGGACACCCGCATCGGCCCGCAACCAGAGTACCAAGCCGTTGCGCTTGATGCCGGGCGTTTCGAAGGCCGTCGTGAACCGGACCGATGTACTCGTCCAACGCCTACCGAAACTGTTCGACGCGAAGAGGCGGTAGTAGTAGGTGGTGTTCTCCGCAAGGTCCGCGACCTCGGTCCAGACCAGCCCCGCCTCCTTTGTTCCCAGAGCAACCACATGCTCCCAGGCATTGGCATTCTCGCCGCCGTCAGTGCTGCCCCAGTAGATCCAAACGGAGGCAGGTGCGCCGCTGGTGGCCACCAAGGCCCCCTCCAGCATGGCCGCAGTGTAACCAAGCTGATTGGGAATGCCGATGGCGATGACCGGCGGCCCCGGAGTCACGAAGGTGGTACCGCTGTCGGCCCAAACGATACCCTGGCTATTGGTGCCCGAGAATCGCGCGTGATAGATCGTGCCGGGCAGCAGTCCTTCA
>JAKJHA010000072.1 GCA_022704125.1 Verrucomicrobiota bacterium
GCCGCCACTTTTACACTCGTCGTTGCGAGCCACTGAGTGGTCGCAACAATCGATCCCGATAGCGATCTCGATCCCGATTTGGATGAAACCAGAAACCATGAAACCAGAAACCATGAAACCATGAAACCAAAGAGCAAGTTGAAAGCTCAACTTGCTCTTTTTAGGCTCACCCCCTGAAGATGAAGACAAAGGCCAGCATGCAGACGGTCAGCAGGAAACAGGGGATCAAGAAGATCCGCCGCCAATCGAAGCCCTCCGCAGTGCGGAAGCGATCCATCACCGCGCCCGTGATCCATGTGCCGACGAAAAGGCCGAGCCCCTGTGTGACGGTTGTGTAGAGCGCTTGCGCCGAACCGCGGATTTCCGGGGGAGCCACACGCTCCATGTATAGGAACCCGGCATCGAAGAAGAACGCATAAGCCAATCCATGCAGGGCCATGGAAGCGATGATCGCAGAACGCGGCTTCATCCGGGCATACGTCATGAACATCACGATCCACATGAGTGTCGCGATGGCCAACGTCCACTGGTAGCCCATCCTGCGGAAAATCAGCGGCAAAATGACCGCCATGGCCACAATCTGAGCGGCCTGGGCGATGCTCATCAGGCCGGGGATCGAGGCGTTCGGCGTGCCGATGTCTTCCAGAAACCGGGATGTGCCCAGAAAATAAAACTGGAGTTGCGTGGTGACGACAAACGAGATGATCAGGAAGAGCAAGAAGTTGGTGTCCTTGAGCATGGAGATCGCTTGCAGGAACGGGAAGACCGCTCCGTCTTTGTGCGCGGGCGGGGTGTGCGGCAAGAAGAAGCAATAGATCCCCATGATCAGGGAGAAAATGCCCGCCAAAATCAGGCAGTCGGAGTGGACGACCTGCCACTTGCCGGAGCGACGCCAGGCTGTCAGCAGCAATCCGGCCACGACCCATGAGATGGAACCCCAAACACGGACACGAAAATAGTCGACCTCGGGGTTCGGGATGTGCGCGAACGCTAAAGAGTTCACCAGCGCGAGCGTTGGCGCGAAGCAGACCGCGTACAGACCCATCGCGATAAACATCGGCCAGAAGCGTTTGGCACGGGCAGCGATAAACAGAAAAACGGCGCCAGCCAGATGTGCGGCACCGAGATACCACTGCGTGGGACACCATTTATCGACGATCTGCCCGGCTGCCAGAGGTACAATGATGCAAGCCAGCGGCATGACGCCGTAGATCCATCCCAGTTGTTTGCCGCTCATTTTCAGGGTTCCGAGCAGGCGCGAGGCCAGCACCGGACTCCAAGCCCCCCAAATGAGGAACTCGAAAAACATCATGCCGCTCAGTAGGAAGTAGAGGTTCCAACTCATGTCTTCTCCTTTGCTATTTCAGTTGTTTTGGGTTTGTGAGGTTCTTGCAAAATCCCTTGCTTGCAGGTGTGGCACGGGCATCTTGCCCGTGTTTCATGGGCGGGACGCCCATGTCACGAGGGTTTTTTAGCAAGAGTCTCTTTGTAATAATCGTAATAGGTTCGTGTTTCGAAACGTTCCGCCGCGTATTCCAGAAAGCGGCGGGTCCATGTCAGGTCTGGGTCGCAGAGCAGACTGGTCCAGTCGTGCTGCAGGTGCGCCCAGCAGATGCCACGGTCGGCATGCGTGTCAACCTGCTCCTTGAGGTAAGCAAGGTACTCCGCCTGCTTGTCCCACCCATTGTCATGACGCCACTGCGCGTCGATCCAGCCCTGCACCGGAAACTCAAGGATTTCCGGGAACCCCTGACGCTCATAGAAGAAAGGCTGGATGTCCCAGTCGAGCGGGAAATAATCCAGGCTGTTGCGACCGTAAGAGCGCGTGTATACCATGCCGTACCGCGCGATGATTTCGAGAATATCGGGGCGATCCGAAAGTCCGCGGTAATGGGTGTACGGCGTGGTGAGGCCCTTGCACTCGACGCCGAGGTGACGCTTGAGCAACTCGCAGGGACGCGCGATCTGCTCTTCGATGCGTGCGAAGTCCAGTCCTTTGAGATAGACCCGGCTGCCGGTCTCTTCCACCACGGTCTTCAGCGGGTAGTGCTCGTGCGTGTGCTGGGCGATCTCAAAAAGCCCTGATGCGAGACACGCCTCCAACTCGCGTCGGTGCGCCTCGATGTTGGCGCCGACCATGAAGATCGTGGCCGGCACGTTGACTGCGCGGTGAACATCGACGATGCGCGTCAGAAAGCGCGTTGTCGTGTCCACCGGCACGGGCCTGCCGACCCATTTCTCACCCGGTACGCGTCCGGGGATGCGCTCCACGTCATAGCCGATAACTAAGGTCGATTTCATGCAACTCCTTAAAGGGTAATGGTGTCGGTCGTGTAGATGATTTCGGCAGATGGATGATCCAGCAGGAAAGAGGCCGGCGTTTCCACACTGACCCGACCTGTCTTGATCCGCCGCAGCGGCACGGTCTGCTCCTTGAAGCACGCCACCAGCAAGATGTCGCGCGCCGCCAGAATCTGGCGCATACCCATGGTGACGGCCTTGCGCGGCACGGCGGCCAAGTCTCCGGACGCCGTGAGGCGTGCGTTCGTCTCTATGGTTTGCTGGGCGAGCGGGATTACGCGGGTGGGTAGCGCGGCGAAGGCCTCGGTTGAAATCTCCGACTCGGGCTGCGGTTCGTTGAAGGCGATGTGGCCGTTGAAACCGATGCCGAGCAACTGGAGATCGAGTCCGCCGCGAGCTTCAAGCCGTGCGTCGAATCCGGCGGGATCTTCAGCATCTGGGAAAAAGGCATTCTCTAGCTTGAATCCGAGCCGGGGTTCGAGAAGGTTGAACAGGCGTTCCGTCATGTAGCTGTGGTAACTGAGCGGATGATCCGACGCCACGTTCCTTCCCTGATGGTCCACATACTCATCCAAGTTGAATGTCGCGAGGCCGCCGAGATCAAGTCCGGCATCGTTCAGAAGCCCGGCCAGCAGTTGATACGGGCGGATCATCGTGTTGCCGGTGGCGAGCCCGATGGCGGCGTTGCCTTTCCGGTCGAGATGGGTTGCAATCGCATCAAACAGCTTCTGCGCCGCGAGGCGACTGGCTGCTTCATAGTCCTGTACAGGGGTCCATGTCATTTTATTCGGTTTCTGGTTTCTGGTTTCTGGTTTCATTTTTTACACAGAGTTTGGTTTCTACACTTGAGCGTTATCCGCCGCGCAGCCGTTCGATCGCGAGCCCGATATCGCGCAGGCGGTCGTCGCCGGCTTCGCGCTCAATCGCGAGCGCACCGCGGTAGCCGATCTTTTGCAAAGCCTCAAGAAATGCCTTTTGGCCCACTTCGCCGTCGCCCCAAGGCACTTCGGTGCCCCACTTTCCGGGCTCACGCGTTGCGAGGGCGTCCTTGACGTGGATGTGCCGGATCCAAGGCGCGAGTGTGCCGATGGCTTTGATTGGGTCGCCCTTGCCATAGAGGATCATGTTGGCGGGATCGAAGTTGACACCGAGCGCCGGATGGTTGAGTGTTTCGAGCAGGTGCCGTAAGCTGTCAGCGGTTTCCTGTCCGGTCTCAAGGAGCAGCCCGATACCGTGTTCGGCGGCTGCATCCGCAAGCAGGGTCAGGCGCTCACGGATGCACTGCGTGGCCGTCCCCTCCTCCTCTTCGATAAAGCCGGCATGCAGGGTAAGAAACGGAGCGCCGAGTTCAACAGTCAGTTCGACCGAGCGCAACACCATCTCGCGGCTGCGCGGCCAGTGCTCGTCCGGCACGATCCCGCCCGTCGCCCGGATGCTCTCCAGCGAGGTGTAGTCCTCATGGAAAAATCCGATCGTCGCGGCGCTCACGGTCCACGCATGACGTCGGACCGCAGCCAGATAGTCGGCGCCGTTCTCCGCAAAGGCAGGCTTGAGCGCCAGATTCACCTGGCGCAGTCCGAGCGTTTCCATAGCGCGCGCCACGCCATCGGGATCGCACCGCAGCGACCATGAGCAGACCGACAGCGGCCAGCCGTATACGGTATCAGGTTGGTGGTTTTTAAGTTCGTTCATTGTTAGGCTCCTTTTTTAACGCAGAGACGCGGAGACGCAGAGATTTTGGGGCTGCCGGAGCGGCGTACACGCCGCCCACAGAACTGGGACGCGCACAATTTTGCGGTGACAAGAGCCGCGCTGTGCGCGGGTCGCGGCACCGCTTTCCCTCCACGCTATGCGCGGAAGGCGGCTCGTGGGGACACTCGCCCTCCATTGCCGCGCTCCGGCGGCTCGTCCTCCAAATCATGTCAATCATGTCAATCATGTCAACCATGTCAAAAATGAAATCCGAAACCGAACATGTGTGCGCGCCAGCCTTTTGCAAGACACGTTGTTGCGGGCGGGGACGCCCGCATTGTTGTGAAAGGCCGATTGAGATTCCGGTGCGCGGTATCCGGGCTCGCGGAGCGCCGGGAGGGGCAAGCGTCTGCTTGCCCGCGGACGAGCAGACGCTCGTCCCTCCCATCCTGCGGTCAAAAAAGGGGAAATCTGTCATCAACCGATCGCCTCCTCCTTGATCTCGATCTTTTGTCCCGTGGTCAATGATTCGCGTTCGGCCTCCAACAGGCGGAGCGTCGTCAGCGCGTCATGCGGCGAGATCACGGACGGCACGCGCTCACCTCGAATGCGACTCACGAAATACCGGATCTGGTGCTCGTAGCCGTCGCCGGCTGCAACCGATGGCGAGAACGGCTCGCCCGACACTGGATAGACCATGAACGCCGGTGATTTTTTGCTGTCGAAACAGATGACGGCTTTTTCCGTCACCAGCGTAAACGCCATCTGAAAGCCGTGCGACGGCGTCATCGCCCAGCCGCCTTCGGCCGTGACGAGCGGGCCGTCGGCGTAGCGGTAGGCGGTGAGGATGTGGTTCGCATCGCCCGACGCAAGATCGCTATGACTGATGATCGATTCCGGCTGACCGAAAAGATGTTGCACGAAGTCCGTGTCATGGCTGTGCAGGTCGAAGAGCATGCCGCCGCTCCGCGCGGTGTCCGCAAACCAGTGGCCGCGCCGGGTGTGCGCCGTGGCGGAGAAGCGCCTGAAGGCCGCCGAAATGACGCGACCGTATGTCCTGTCCGCGACGATCTCCTTGGCCTTGGCATACTCCGGCCAGAAGCGGATGCAGTGGCCGATTTGCAGGTAGCGGTCCGCGTGCGCGGCGGCGTCCACCATGCGTTGTCCTTCCGCGCTGGAGAGTGCCATCGGCTTTTCACAGAGCACATGCACACCGGCTTCCAGCGCGCGCACAGATACGTCGGCATGCAGGTAGGTAGGCACCGTGATCGATACCGCGTCAAGCTGTTCATGCGCGAACAGCTCGGCGGGATCGGAGTAAATCGCGACATCGGAGAGGTCCACGCTCTCGGAAGCGCCCGCGATGTTGCCGCGCGGTCCGCCGCCGTCCTTCAGGGCCGCCGCATCGGGGTCGCACACCGCCGCGATCCGCACATCCGGCAGGGCGCGCCAGCAACGGTCGTGCATGCGTCCCATAAAGCCGAATCCAATGATGCCGACATTAAGGTTTTCCCGATGCAACACTTGCTTCATTTCCTTTCATCCATGAAACACGGGCAAGATGCCCGTGCCACACCTACACGGGCAAGATGCCCGTGCCACACTTACCACACCTACACGGGCAAGATGCCCGTGCCACAATTAAACGCCCTGTCCCGCGAAGAACCGATCCATGATCGCACTGTATTCGGCATCCGAGTAGTTGTTTTCTTCGATCGTCACCCAGCCGTTGTAACGAACCTCGTCGATGACATCCCGCACCGATTTCCAGTTCACGCTTCCGCGACCCAGCCCGACAAACTCGCCATCGTTCTTCATGCTGCGGTCGATGCGGAAGTCCTTAATATGCAGTTTCACGATCAGGCTGCCCATCGCCCGCAACCAATTTTCGGTCGCGGTGTACCGGACATGGTTGCCGAGATCGACATACGCTTTGACCCAAGGCGAGTCAAACGACTTTACGAACGCGGCGGCGAATTCCGGTGTTACCCAAAGGTTGTTCCACACATTTTCAAGCGCGATGATCACGCCTTCCCGCGCGGCAACCGGAATCAGTTTAGTGACCGCTTCGCGGGTCAGGTCGGTGGAGCGGTTCTGCGCATCGATGTAGGCGGCGAAGGGCGCGTTGTCGCCCTTCACCACCGTGCGGACATGCAGCGTCTGCGGATCAAAGTCGATGCTGAACTGCGAAGGCTTCGGCATGGTCATCCCGCCAACACGGCACGGCACCAGCAGCATCGTGCTCGCGCCATATGCGGCGGCGACCTGTATGCGCTCGACCATGACATCAAAGGAGCGCTTGCGCGCGCCGGGATCGGGATTGTTGAAGTCGGCTCCGCCGCTCATCAGCGAGTGGATGCGCAGCCCGTGCTTTTCCGCAGTGCGCCGTCCTTCGATGGCTTGTTCGACCGTGATGCCTTTGCGCGTGAGTTCTACGCCGGGGAACCCGGCTTTTGCGATTCGCTCACAGGTCGCATCGTCCGCCACCTGTGCGATCAGAGCTTTTTCGAGCTTCGTTTTGTATGCGGGGCTCGCCGCTGCATGCGATGCCGCAGGCAGCCCCGCCATGATTCCCGCCGCGGCGGCGGCCTTCAGAAAGTCACGCCTGTTCATTTGCCTTCCTTTCGATTCTCTGTCCCTTGAGGTTCTTGCAAAACCCTTTGCTTACAGGTGTGGCACGGGCATCTTGCCCGTGTTTCATGGGCGGGACGCCCATGCCACGAGGGGTTTTGCAGGCCTCCCTTGACTCACGCCTTACCCGGTACCGCACCCACGCCTTCGGCGGGCATCGGGATGTCGTCCGTGCGCTCGAAGTCCGCCGCCGTGAATCCGGCGTTCATGTTGTAGAACTCCGAGTCGGTGTTGGTGAGCAGATCCGACATGCGTACCGTCCGGCCCGTGTAGGCGGAGAAGGTTCCCATCATCGTCGAGGCCGTTGACATCGCCACCTGTTCGCCCTCGTTGAGCAAATTGCCGTTGAGCAGACCGCTGAGGAAATCGCAGTGCTCCATGATCAGTCCGTTTTCATGACGCCCCTTGATCCGCTCTTCGTCGTACTGCACCTCCTTGCCGTCAAACCGCGTGATCTTGCCGCCGCAGGCCACCTCACCCTCGGTCCCGACCAGCAGGGTGCCGACCCGGTCTGAGCAACCGGAGATGTGACGCCCGATCGCCTGCACATGTATGGAGTCGCCATAGTCATAGTCAATCGCCATGCAGTCGTAGATGTTACCGATGCCCGCCGGGCGGCGGTGACGCGCACCGATGGCCATCGCGGTCTTCGGAAGACGCCCGAGGTACCAGTTCGCGAGGTCGACTTCGTGGATCGCCTGCTCCGTGATCTGGTCGCCGGACATCTCCCAGAAATGGTACCAGTTGTTGCAGAGGTAGGCGGCGTTCGACTCGTTGTTGCGGCGCGGCCGGACCCAGATGCCGCCCTGGCAGCGATACACCCGGCCTGCGAGGAGATTGCCGATCGCGCCCTTCTGTACGGGCCCGATCAGCCGGAGGTGGCGGTTGGAGTGGCGGTGCAGCGTTCCCGACAGGATCGAGAGGTTCTTGGCCTTGGCCTCAGCAACCCCCTTGAGAAACTGGCGCAGACCCGCCGCATCCGTGGCGATCGGCTTCTCGGCGAAGACGTGTTTGCCGGCCTTGACGCACGCTTCGAGGTGTAGCGGACGGAAGATCGGCGGTGTCGCCAACAGGATGATCTCGGCGTCCAGTTCGAGAACCTTCTTGTAGCCGCCGGCGCCGCCGAATGCGAACTTCTCGTCGCAGCCGTTGGCCTTGCAGACCGCAGCGGCTTTTTCCTGGAAGAAGTCGGACGCGCCGACCAGCACGGCCTTGTGCCCGAGCCGCTCCGCTGCAGCCCGAATGTCCTTGACGGCTCCGGAACCTCGACCTCCGCAGCCGACTACTGCGTATTTAAATACGCGCTGTGCTTGTCCTAATGTGATCGACGGTGCCGCCGCCAACGCGCCGGCGCCGGCCAGGAATGTCCTTCTGGATACGTTGAGTTGAGTCATGATTGTCTTCCCTTCTTTTGTGGTGATTGCGGTTCGATGCTTTTAAAAACGTGTGAGGAACTATTGGATTTCCTTGATGCGGATGTTCCGGAAGTCCACGCGAGAGTGGTGGCCCATAAAGCCGAGATAGCCCTTGGCATTGTGCAGGCAAGGGTGCTCTCTTCCGTCGGGAGTCTCCTTCACTTCTTTGAGATCCTGATCGACGATCACCGTGCCGTTCAGTACGACAGTGATCCGCGAGCCGATGGCGCGTACCTCCTGCGAGTTCCATTGACCGACCGGTTTCAGGAAGCCGCGTTTCGCCGGGGTAACCCCGTAGATGGAGCCGTTGTACTGGTAGTCTTTCAGTTTTTTGTACTGGTCGCCGTCATCGTCCAGGATCTGCAGCTCCATGCCATTCAGGGTGCCGCCGCCGCTGACCGTTTTCATGCGGACGGCCACGCCGTTGTTACCGTTGGGGGTCAGCAGGAAGTCGAACCGCAGGATAAAATCGGCATACTGCTTCGCGAGCATCAGGTTGCCCGCTCCGTCGGGCTTGGAATAAAGGACACCGTTCTCCACGGCGTAACTTTGCGTCGCGCCGATCCAGCCGCTTAAATCCTGCCCGTTGAAAACCGAGACAAAACCCTCGGCATCCGGCTCCGCCGCGATACCGCCCCAAACCGTGCCGCCCCAGACCACGCCGGCCAAAGCGGCCGCCAACACTGTGCGCGTCATACCGCGTAAGCGGTTGGCGACAGCGGCCGTGCGAGCAGTGGCGGCGCACTGCGCCGCCGGACGAGCAGACGCTCGTCCCTCCCGGTGCTCCGCAATGAAACCTGAAACCCATGGAACCTGAAACCGATTACTCATACTACTCGCTCCTTTTCGTTTATCCCAGCCCGGGAATGTTCCAGCCTTCGCGATAGGTCCGCCCGATCAGTTTGTTGGCCTCCGGGACATTGGTGACCTTCGTGGCGGCGGCGTCCCACCGAATCTCGGTGTCGGGGATTCTCACGGCGATATTGCCCAACATGATCGCCTCGGTCATTGGTCCTGTCTGCATAAAGTGCGACGCGGTCTTCGCGTTGCCCAGACAGGCGTCAACGAAATGGTGGTAGTGGCTGGGGTGATTCGGCAGCTTGGGCTTGGGGTAGTTGTTCAAGCGACCGTCCGAAACCAGGCGCGGCGCGGTGCCATGTGCCATGAGCATCGCTCCCTCGGAACCGATGACAAGCGATCCGATTTCGGGAAGTTTTTGCAGGCCGCAGTCTTGAGCGTAGCGCTGGAACTCCTGAGGCAACGCCTCTATGCCGTCGAACCATTCGACCGTGATCGGCTTGTTTCCAGAACGTTTCGTGCCGGGGAACGTCCACACCACATGGCGGCTCTGCGGCCAGTTTTCGGCACGCCGCGCGGCATCGGTTTTCCAAGACTCCTGCACTTCGGCCTTCACACTCAGCGGCGCGGTCAGCTCCAGCCCTTTCCAAGAAGAGTCGAAAAGGTGGCTCTGATTATCGCCCATCACGCCCGTGCCGAAATCCTGCCAAGCGCGCCAGAAGAACGGATGATAGACGCCGGGCGCATATTCGCGTACCGGCGCAGTGCCCAGCCACAGGTCCCAGTTCAGGTTCGCCGGGGGCGGCGCTCCTTTCTCAG
>JAKJHA010000320.1 GCA_022704125.1 Verrucomicrobiota bacterium
CTTGCCGGTGATAAAGCCCGGATAACGACCGCCGTGAATCGTCTCGTACTCATCGAGCATCCAGAGCATGTGCTGACCATTGGTCATCACATCGGGCGCCGGCACGTCGCTGACCGGCCCCACGTTGCGCGCGATCTGGCGCACCCAGCCGCGGCAGATCTGTTCCTGCTCGCGCGGACTCAGATGATACGGATCGCAGATCACGCCGCCCTTGCCGCCGCCCAGCGGGATATCGACCACCGAACACTTCCAGGTCATCCACATCGACAGCGCACGCACGGTGTCGACCGTCTCCATCGGATGGAAGCGGATGCCGCCCTTCGCAGGACCGCGCGCGTCGTTGTGCTGTACACGAAAACCTTTGAACACACGGACCGTGCCGTCATCCATCCGAACCGGAATCGTAAAATGATACTCGCGCAGCGGTTGGCGCAGGAGTTCCCGTACTCCCTCGTCTAATTCAAGCAATGCCGCCACTTTGTCGAATTGCGCTTGCGCTACCTGAAACGGGTTATATGAACTATTCTCCATTTTTCTTCAACCTTTCCTGACTTCGCCTGACGAGGGCGACTTTTTGGAATGCGTCAGGCGTCGTTTATACTAAAGCGCACCTCTGCCCGCAACGACAAATTTTAAAAATCCGCTCACTTCACCGTCACGTCGATCACATACACTTGGCGCGAGCCTTCATGGACCGAATTGAACGCCAGCATCTTGCCGTCTGGACGCCAGCGCGGATGCAGATCGCAGCGCGAATATTGTTCGCGGTACAACTCCGGCACAAAGAACCCGCCGAGCGGCAACACCGCATGATCCGCCATGCGCATGACCATCAACTTGCGCTCGCTCAGTCTATCCGGATAGGTGTCGGTCGCCATCCATTTACCATCGTCCGAAAAAACGCCGTGCCCATCAAAGTCCAACACGCCCTTGCCCAGGCGCGTGTAATCCTCCTTGCCGGGCGTGAAGAGCACATGGCTCCACACGGCATCCTTGTACTTGGAGGTGACCATCAGACGGTCACCGTCGAGCCAGTTGAAGTGCGACCCGCCCCAGCCATCCGGGAAACAGCGGCGCACGTCACTACCGTCCCGATTACAGGTGAACGAGGTGGTCTCCCACTTGCGCACCACTTTCTGGCCCGCAAGATTCTCAACGGTACGCGCCAGCCAGAAGATCTTCGAACCATCGCGACTGAAAACCGTGTGGCAGAAGTACGCCAGCGCCTTGGGATCCTTGACCTGCGGCATGCGGTCACGCACCGAGGCGATGGTGACGATCAACCGCGCCTCGCCGCTCGCCAGGTCCACGAGCCAGAGCCCGTCATCCTCCGGCCAGACCGTGTCGACGCGGGCGTCCTGCCCGTTGCCGCCATAGCCGTAGTCCGGACGCGTCAGCCGCAACCGCGCGTAGTTGATGCTGACGGCCCAACGGCCATCCTGCGAAACCGCGCTCACCGGGAACGGCACCACGCGCCGCGTGCGCTTCTCCATGTCGTAGATGACCGAGACGAACCGGCCGTCCACCAGATCGTTGAAGATGAACTGCGTCTGAGGCGCGGTGCCGAGCCAGTGCGCCATGGTCGCCTCTTGGAAATTCCAGCAGCGCGTCTCGGTCAGCGGAATGAAGCGATTGCCATCCTGCGCGTCCACCACGCCCAACACGGCGACATCCTGCTCGGTGGGCAGGCGGTTCTTGACATCGGTTTCCAGCACCGTGGCGTACCGGCCATCCGCGCTCCAAGCGTTGATCGCATAGTAGCTCGCAAAAAGGTGATCTTTCGGACCGGAGGTGATCGCGCGCGGCGCAGAGAAAACGGGAAAATCTCCTGCCAGCACCACCCCGGCCAGCACCGTACAAACCAAACACAATCCTGCTCTTTTTTTCATCATGCGTCTCCCTTAATGAGTTCATCCCACCGCTGCTTCTGCTTGGCGATCTCCTTGAAGCGCGCCTCGTTGTCCGGCTTGTCGCCGATCTCCAGCAGACAGAAACCG
>JAKJHA010000073.1 GCA_022704125.1 Verrucomicrobiota bacterium
CGTCCTGCACCAGCCGCATACGCGCTCGGTCAGAGAGCGCCGCGCCGGGCTCGCGGTTCATGAAGAGGTTGCGCACTTCGCGCACCAATGGGTGGCGCGCTTCGCCGCCGCACCAGACACGCACCTCCTGGCTGGCGTTGCCGCCCAGCATCGGTCGGTCGTGCAGGAGCGCGACCTTGAGTCCTTGCCGCGCCGCAGCCAGCGCGGCACAGGTGCCCGCGATACCACCGCCGACAACTACCAGATCAAAGGAGTACTGCGGTATCGCTGGTTCCACCGGAGCCGCAACAGCCTCCGGCGGCTGGTCGCCGCGCACGAAGGCCACGCCGGCGCACCGCCCGTCAAACCCTGTGAGATCGCGCAACGCCACGCTGATCTGCGCGGAGGCGGGTTCGATCTCGCCGCCGTCAACCCAGCCCCAGGCGTCCGGCGCGATACCGAAAACCGGCGCGAGCGGGCGTCCGTCGATCAACACGCGAAACTGTCCCGGCGGCTCCGCGACACCCGGCACCCAATTGCGCGTCCGCACCCAGACACGCCAACGTCCGGCTGCGGGCAGCGTCACATCGGTTTGCGCGTCGACAACCGGCACCCCGAGCCCATGCGCCAGCAGATAGGGTGCGCCTACGATTTCGGCGAACTGGGTGTCGAGCGACCAGCCGCCTTTGCGCACAAAGGCGGAGGCCAGCACATAGCATTGGTTTTCAGGTTTCATGTGGTAATGCGTCTCCGGTTCTGTGGGCGGCGTTCACGCCGCCGGGAGGGGCAAGCGTCTGCTTGCCCGCGGACGAGCAGACGCTCGTCCCTCCCCGCAGCCGTACTCACCGTATCCGGATGATCGTTCCACCGCTCTTGGTCAGGATGCGGCCGTTACCCAGTACAGTCGCGCCACCGGCGGTTCCTGTGCGCAACGCGCCGTTGAGCCGCACGCCGTCCACGTAGATGTACTCCAGATACGGCGTGGAAGTGTTATCCAAGATCACCGTCGAGCCGGTCGAGAGATAGAGCGACGTCACGCCTTCCGTGCGCACCGTGTTCAGACGCTTCAGCGATACCGCGTCGATCAGCACCGTGGCGTGCAGGTTATCAACCTCGGTGGGCAAGCCGACGAATTCCAGCGTATGCTCGCCCCGCGTCAGCGTCACGGGCACCTCGACCGGCAGGAAGCCGTGGTAACCGTCATGAGTGACCGTGTATACGGTCACGCCGTCCACGCGTACCTCGACATTGCGCGTATTGCTCGAAAAGCCGTTGCGCGTGGCCTGTTCAAACGACAGTACATGCGGGCCGGCGTGTTCCACAAGGAAGGTCGTCTGGATCGAGCCCTCTCGGATGAAAGCCGTAACGATACCGTTAGTCGTGTAGGGGGTTGGGTCGGAGAACGCGCTGCCGTTGGTCTGGATGCCGCTCGTGTTGTTACCCGAGAAGAGCCAGCCGGTTTCTTTCGGTATGTAGTTGTGTCCATACTCATCGAAGGTGTCCGGCGCATAGATTTCAAAGCTGCCATTGGTCACGGCGACCGAGGTCTCCGCTTCGACTGCCGCGAACTGGGCACCCTGCACCTCGTCGTCAAAACGTAGCGCCGGGACGCCGATCAGCCGCACCGCATCGATCAACACCGTCGCGTTGCCGTTTGGACACCACAATCCTTCAAACGTCAAGGTGTGTGTGCCAGCCGTTAGCGGTACTGTGATCTCCACGGGCAGGAAACCGTGTAGCTCGCCAACGTTGTGGGTTACAGTATAGACAGTGGTGCCGTCAATGTTGACGGCCACTTTGCGCGCCCAACTGTCGTAGGAACCGCTACGCGTGGCCTGTTCGAAGGCTAGGCGATAGATTCCGTCGCGCGGCACGCTGAACTCACGCTGAACCGTCCCCAGTTTCACGAAAGCCGTTATTGTGCCGTTGGTCGTGTAATAGATGGGGTCGCTGGAGAAGCCGCTGCCGTTGGTCTGGATGCCGCAGTTTGATGAGAAACTCCAGCCTGTGCCGGTCGGCTGGTATTTGTGTTTGACCGTTGCAGTCAACTGCCCGGCATCGTAAACCTCAAAGCTGCCGTTTGGCACTTCGGTTTCGGCCGGGGCTTCGGTCAGGCGCAGCGTACCGCCCGCCGCCACATGGATTGCCGCGTTGGAGATGCCGCCGCCGCCGAGTTCCAGCGTGCCGCCATCCTGCACCTCGATCGTTTTACCCGCGAACCACGCTTGGGCCAGACGCAGCGTGCCTTGCTCCACCGCCACGGGGCCGGATGAGACCAACGGCTGCGTCAGGGTCAGGCACCCCTCGCCGAGTTTCCGGAGACCGCCATCAGGAATGGCACCAAGCAACGGATCAGCCTCGAGCGACTGGTGGATCGAGGCGTTCATGCCTGCCGTGTCACAGACGAACCCGCCGGAACCGAGATAGACCGAGAGCAGGTCCACGCCGTTGATGTTGATGAAATCGTTGGTCGCCGTGCTGGTCTGCGCCACCTTCAGCGTGCCGCCGTTCAGCCGCAGGATTGCGGGCTCCACCGCTAGTATGCCACCGTCATAGCGGATTTCGTTAGCCTCCAACACACCGCCGTGCAATTCGAGCAGATGCGTCAACTGCTCATCGCGGCGCTGGCTCTTGGAAAGATTCACCTGTCCGGCGCGGAGGTGGCCGCCGTTGATGATCGTTCGCGTGCTACGGACAGTGTTCAAGTTGAACATCGGTGATTCGGCGAACGTGAGCGCGCCGCCGTTGAGGACAATTTCAACCGGCTCAAGGGGCGCGACGTCATTCGGAGGACTGGCCGTGCCATGGGCAAAACGGAACGTCGCTTCTCCTGCCTCCTGAAGGTATTCGCCTCCCGCGACATTTAGGTAGAGCCCCGGTACGTTCAACACTGCGTCTGCCACACGCAAGCGCGAGCCATAACGCACTTCGACACGCGGATTGTCGGGCAACGGGTCGATTTGCTCGATGACCGTACCACCGTCCAACTCCAGATTGTTTCGGTCGTAAACGAACACATTGAACACCTTCGTGGTCGTGGCGGGATCCAGCGCAAGGCGCACCGCACTCGTGCCGGAACTCGTATGCCCGCCCACCTTGATTTGCTCGCAACCGGTATTGAACGCCAGACACTGCAACTCAAGCGTCCCGCCTTGCGCGGCGGCGACGGAGCCTCTGAGGCCGACGGTGACCAAGTTGGAAACCGTTTGATAGCCGCCCTCGCTCGCCAGCACCGCATCATAGTCCGCCATTCCCATTTCCACCGGACCGGTTCCCAGCGCGTTGCTGGCCGCGATGAACACCTTACCCTGTTCAATCCGGTTGGTTCCCGTGTAACTGCTGTCGGCCTGCAGATACAGGTCTCCCGCTCCGATCTTGGTCAGGCCACCATCCAGCGTTGTGCCCAGTGCGGGATCATGCATGAAGGACTGCGACGTCTTGTAGAACTTTCCTCCCGGAATATTGACCCTCAGCCCGCCCGCCTGCATCAGGGCCTCGGTCATGCCGCTGATAAATGCGCTGTTGGAACGTTCGGGGTACAGTTCGGTTCCGTTGAGCAAGAGACGGGAGTGTGTGCCGTTGGCACCACCTGTTCCGCCCATACGCGCCAAGGTTAGCTTGCCGCCGTCCAGTTGTAAGGTGGCACTGCGACCGGCCGCTAACTCGGTCATTTCGATCACCACTGTCCAGACGTCGGCGGAGTCCGCGATGCGGAACCAGGCATCTTGCTCACGGCCCAAGACCACACGCGCGTTCACGCCATCACTGATGGCGGTGGCTCTGGCGTGCCAGACGCCGCCGGTGATCTCAAAGGATGCGGGCTGCGCCGCAGTGCCATCTCCCAGCACCAGGATATCGCCGCCGCTGAGCAGCAGATTGGTGCCGCCGGTCTGCACGTACGCGGCCCCCGCCGCCACGCTCTGGACGCCGGACAAGCACAGCGTGCGGCCCTCTTCGATCTGCAGCACGCCTTCGGCCACCGCCAGATCTTGCACATTGGTTTCGCCAGCGTATGCCGCCGCGCCCAGGCACAGCGTACCCGGACCGGTTTTGGCGAGCGGGGTCTCCGCATAGATCGCGGTCTCCAGCCGCGAGGTCACACCGGCTCCTTCCGTCGCGATGAACGGCGACGCTCCGGTGAAGGTCAAAGAGTCACCGGTCAGCCGGTAACCATCCGTCGTGAAACGGATCGCGCCCAAGCGGATCGCCTCGCCGACTGTAATGGCACGTTGCGTGGAGTCGCCGAACACGGCGGTGTGACCCATGTTGTTCGGCCAGACTACGCCGCCGTCCCAGTTGGGTTCGGACGTGGACCACACGCCGTTGGCCGGATTAGCCATCCACACCACATTAGCCGCTTGTAGCAGAACCGCCGAAGCAAGCAGTCCGCATACGCACAACACCATACTTCTGCTCATAACACCCTCCTGACCTTTTACCAATTACAAGGCAAGGATAGCACACTCCCGCAAGCAATGCGTCCACGTTATTAAAAGTGTAATATCTTGAACATGTGCGCCGCAACGGCGCACATGAGTTGGCATTTAGGAGTTAGGATTTAGGAGTTGTCGGCACTGCTCGGCTTTTTTTATCCACAGATTTGCACAGATTTTTTTGGGGGGAGCAGGGCGGCGGCCACGCCGCCAGTGCCACCCCTCTGCGCGAAAAAACTCCTAACTCCTAAATCCTAAATCCTAAATTCTCCCCCACATCAGCGGAGGAGCATGATGAGGCCGAAGGTGCGGACGAGCGAGACCGATGTCGGGGTGGACTCGATTCGCCAGCGCTCCGCGCGCACGGCGTCGGAAGTGACGAAGGTGTTGCCCGGGAGCACCGCGCCGCCCTCCGCGCTGATGAGCGTGTGAAACGTGTTGGTGCTGACGGAGGCGAGGTAGTCCGTGTCGGTCACGTCGACCGTCACCGCGCCCTCGGGGAAGTCGAGGGAGGCCGTGCCGGTGATCGTGAGCGGTATGCCGCCGGTGAGGTCGCTCTCGCGAAGGGTCCAGATGGGGGAGGCGACGCTCACCGCGCCGTTCGTGATGGTGGGCATGCCCGTGAGAGAGGGGAAGACGACCGGCACGTAGGGCTCGTTGTCGTTGATGTCGAGAACTGCGCCGGGCGCAAAGGCTACGTTGCCCCCAAAGGACGGGCGGTACATCGCCGGGTCAAGCTCCGCCCGGGTCATGCACGGCCGCAGGAAAGAGCCGTCACCGGGATCGAGGAACTTGACGTAGTTGGCGGCGTTGGTCTCGCAGCGCCCCTGCCAGTCCACGCCCGCGCCGAAGTTCGCCGTCCAGCCGAGGCCGGTATTAGGCAATGCGCCTGCCGTGCTATTCCAATAATTGCCCATGTAGACGAAGAATCTGCGCCAGCCAGCGGTCAGCGTGACCTGCGGGCCGACGTAGAGACGCGCGTAACTGATATTGGTGCCGGTCAGGCGGTCGATGTTGTCATTCACCTGCACGACAAACGTATTGTCGATACGAATCGAGATGTTGCGGGCGATGGAGGAGACGAAGTTGCAGGTGACGCTCTGTCCCTCCTCGCCGGGGATGCGGATGTAACCCGTGTAGTAGTGCGTCTGCACATGGGCAGGAGCATTGTTGGGGCCTGTCGTCGGACGCCACGGCTCATAGGCGTAGGAAAGCCCCGTGCAATCTACACCCTGGAACGGGACTGCCGCGCGCGGTGCCGTGTCATAAGGACTACCGCTCACCAGCCATGCGTAGTACCAGTTGAGTCCTGCGGGCGTGCTCGGGACAGCGCTGCCGAAGCGCACCG
The DNA here is from genome assembly GCA_022704125.1 of Verrucomicrobiota bacterium. Classification (GTDB taxonomy): domain Bacteria; phylum Verrucomicrobiota; class Kiritimatiellia; order RFP12; family UBA1067; genus DUPH01. Next base: position 5,761 of record JAKJHA010000073.1, read on the forward strand.
TGCCGCCCTGGATGTCTGTATTGCCAAGCACCTTAAACGCCGTGAAGGTCGTGAAAACGTCATCGCCCTTCTTCGTGAACGACTTCACCGTACTCGCGTTCAAGCGGAAGGTCGCATTCGTGATAAGGGTGCGCCCGTCGACGATCATGTCCGGCAGATCGTAGATGTTGGCCGTGTAGGTTTTGGAGTTGTAAAGGTGGAGCGCGGCATCTCTGAGCTTGAACGGTGCGCCGTTGGTGGGGATGGCACCGTTCTCAATGAGCGAGACGCCGCCGGTCACACTGAGATCGCCGAGGCCGGCCCGGCCGACGAACTCGATGCCGCCGGCGAAAGAGTTCGAGGGGTTCGCCAGTTGCAGCCAACCGCCCAGATAGGAGGTGCCGGGGGTATGCGGGACGAATCCGCCGTCGCCCGTGACCTGCCCCTCGATCGTCAAGCCTATTCTCGCCGGTAACTTATTCGTGACCATGCCCTCAAGGGTGACGGTACCAGCAATGTTGTTTGTCAGGGAGGTCGTCCCAAAGGGAATGGGGTAAAGATCGCCTTGGAAGGAAGAGGCATCCTTCATCACGAAGTTGTGCTTGTGAGAGGATAGCGAGCGAAAGGAGACGGTCTGGCCGCTGTGAATCGTGACTGTATTGGTTGACGAGGCGGCGGCATACGTGCTCTCGAAGTGCAGGCGCCCAACGCCGACCTCGGCGTCGCCGGGGTTGATCAGATCAATGTCGCCCTCTTTGCGCAGCAGGTTCGAGCTGGCGACGAAAGCGATGATGCCATTCTGGGTGGCCTTCAGCGTGAGCTTGTGATAATTCATATCGAAAGTCGCGTAGCGGAAGTGAAGTGCGCCGCCGGAAGTGGCAATCAACGTGTCTCCTGTCAGGTAGGTATAACGTGCGAAGTTGGCGCAATATGCCTGGCTGTTACAGAGCGCACCTTGGCCGTCGTAGCCGCTTCCTTCAAGATAGACCTTCTCGACGAGCCCTAAAGAGGGGTAACCGCCGGCATCGGTGTAGGTCACGGGGGCGGGGATGCTGTTCATGAGCGTGCCTGTGCCGGAAACGACGACCTTGCCGGCGTTGGGACCGCAGGCACCACCAGCGGAGGCATGATAGATGCCATTTGTGATATAGATGTCACCCGTGTAGTTCGTCATCACGGCATCGGCGACGAGCGTCCCGCCGCCCGTCTTGAGGATGTCGGTGGTGCCGAACAGTGTCACATCGTCCTCAACAAGCGTGTAGGTCTCACCCTCTGGAACGGTGATCTCGTAACGCGTGACATCGCCTACCGTGACGAGTTCAATCGTCGTAGCCGCCTTTGCGGAAACAACCGCCGCACACATGAGCACGACAATAACTGTTTTCAACTTCATTTCCACACCTCCAATGACCACATGCATGCGGTACAGGGTGAGGATAGCCTAATCCGCATATTGCGACAAGCGGTATTCCGCGTTTGTTTAAAGGCACTCATCCGTCTCTCGCAGCGCCGGGAGGAACGAGCGTCGCTCGTCCGGGCGGCGCTCTGCGCCGCCACCACGGGCAAGATGCCCGTGCCACATTGCCCGGCGGCATCAAACAATAACCGCACGCGCCAACAATCGGCTTGTACCGGTCACGGCGTTTCAGTATGGTTCCCGCTTGCGTCGTGGCACTCATTCACGAGGATAGAATAGGATGGCAGAAATTTTTTTAAGCAGTGAGGCGGGCAAGACCGCGCTTGAAACGCTCATATCGGAGTTGGCGGTTGCGCCGCGCCAAATCATCGCGGTCGAGACCCTGTTGGCGGAAGGCAATACCATTCCGTTTATTGCGCGTTACCGTAAGGAGGTTCACGGTAATCTCGACGAGGTGCAGATCTCCAAGATTCAGGAGCGCCTGACCTATTACCGCGAACTGGAAGAGCGGCGCGCGACGATTCTGGCATCCATCGAAGAGCAGGGCAAATTGTCGCCGGAGTTGAAGGCCAAGATTCTGGCCTGCAACGTAAAAACTGCGCTCGAAGACCTTTACCTGCCCTACAAACCCAAGCGCCGCACACGCGCCATGATCGCGCGCGAGAAGGGTCTCGAACCGTTGGCCGAGCTGATTCTGGCGCAGGATGTTAACGCAGATCCCGATGACGCGGCAGCCGCTTTTGTGGACGAAGAAAAAGGCGTGACGGACGTCAACGCCGCGCTGGCAGGCGCACGCGACATCGTGGCCGAGACTGTCGCCGAGAACGCGGATGTGCGCGGCTTGGTGCGTCAGGCGTTTGCCACGCAAGGCGTGGTGGCGTCGGAGGTGGTCGATCCCAAACCGACCGAGCCGACCAAGTTCGAGCAGTATTACGAGTTTTCGGAGCGGCTGAGCGAGATCCCTTCCCATCGTTTCCTTGCGATCCGCCGCGGCCAGACCGAAGGCGTGTTGCGTGTGCGCGTGACGTGCGAGGCCGACCCGTTGCTGGAACGCATCAGCGAAATGGTTGCGTTGAATCCCAGTTCGCGCTTTGCGCCGCATCTGAAAGAGGCAATCGAAGACAGCTACAAGCGGTTGATTGCGCCGAGCGTCGAGGTCGATGTCATGGTCGAAACCAAGATGAAGGCCGACCGCGCGGCGGTGGAGATCTTCGCGCAGAACCTACGCAACCTGTTGCTGCAGGCACCGCTCGGCGATAAAAAGGTCGTGGGCATCGACCCGGGGTTGCGCACCGGGTGCAAGTGCGTGGCGCTGGATTCGACCGGAAAATTTTTGGAAACCTGCACCATCTTTCCCTCTCAGAGCGGACGGCGCGAGATCGAGGCGAAAGTCGATATCTGCAAACTGGTGGCCAAGCACCGTCCGACGGCGATTGCGGTCGGCAATGGTACCGGCGGTCGCGAGACCGAGTCGTTCGTGCGCGGTGTGCTGAAAGAGGCGAACATCAAAGATGTGATGGTGATCTCCGTCAACGAGTCCGGTGCGTCGGTCTACAGCGCGTCGGAAGTGGCGCGTGACGAGTTTCCCGATCTTGACCTGACGATCCGCGGGGCGATTTCGATCGGACGGCGCTTGCAAGACCCGCTGGCGGAGTTGGTGAAGATCGACCCCAAGGCGATCGGCGTGGGACAGTACCAGCACGATGTGCATCAGCCGTTGCTGGCCGACAAGCTGGACGAAGTGGTGGTGAGCTGCGTGAACCATGTGGGCGTGGAGTTGAACACCGCCAGCGCTCCGCTGCTGACGCGCGTTTCAGGCATCGGTGGCGCGATGGCCAAGAAGATTGTTACCTACCGCAACGAGAACGGCGCTTTTACCAGTCGGCAACAACTGGGCAAAGTTCCGGGACTGGGGCCCAAGACGTTCGAGCAGGCCGCGGGCTTTTTGCGCATCCGCGACGGCGAGCATCCGCTGGACGCCTCGGCGGTTCATCCGGAACGCTACGCGCTGGTCGAGCAGATGGCCGCTGACCTGGGCGTGGCGCTGTCGGAACTAATCGGCAACAGCACGCTGGTGGATCAGATCGATTATACCAAGTATGTGTCGGATTCGGTGGGCGAGCCAACACTGCGCGACATCATCGCCGAATTGAAGAAGCCGGGACGCGACCCACGCGCGACGTTTGAAAAACCGGCCTTCCGCGACGACGTGACCGAGTTCGAGCATGTCAAAGAGGGCATGGTGCTGGAAGGGATCGTGACCAACGTCACGGCGTTCGGTGCTTTTGTCGATATCGGTGTGCATCAGGACGGCCTGGTGCATGTGTCGGAGCTTTCGGACCGTTTTGTGCGCGATCCGTCCGAGGTGGTCAAGGCCGGCGACAAGCTGAAGGTGCGCGTGCTGAGCGTGGACAAAGCGCGCCGGCGCATCTCGCTAAGCGCCAAGACGCAGCCCGCGCCGACGGGCAAGCGCGAGAGTGGCGGTGGCGGCGACC
>JAKJHA010000321.1 GCA_022704125.1 Verrucomicrobiota bacterium
CGAGATGACGCACTCCGCATGGATGAAGGGCTTCAAGGTGCAGGAAATCCCGATCGTGTTCGAAGACCGACGCGCGGGATACTCCAAGATGCGGGCCAACATCGCGACTGAGGCCATGCTGATGGTGCTGCGGCTGTGGGCACGCTGCGGGTTCCGGCGCTCTCCGAGGAAACCCCGCGATTGAACACCCGATCGAAATGGCCGTGGTTGCGTGCGCTCCGTCCCGCGCAGTGGATGAAGAACGGGATCGTGCCGGCGGCTTATTTCTTCGCCAGGTGGGATCCCAGCCAAAGTGCGCACGTACAGGGTGTGCGGCCGCTGTTGCTCGAGGCGGCGGCGGTGGCCTGTTTTTGCGCGGTCTCCAGCGGCATCTATCTGGTCAATGATTTGCGCGACCGCGAGGCGGACCACATGCATCCGGTAAAACGGTTACGCCCGTTGGCGGCAGGCGAGATTCAAGCGCTTCCCGCCGGGGTGGTCGCCGCGCTGCTGCTGGCGGCGGGTATGGCCGGGGCACTGGCCTTGCCGGGCGCGTTCAGTGCAGTATTGGGCAGCTACCTCTTGATGCAGATCGTCTATACCTTCGCACTGAAGCGTATCCCGTATGTTGACGTGTTTGTGATCGCGCTCGGCTTTGTGTTGCGGGCAATCGCCGGAGCGAGCGTGCTGGAGGTACGTATTTCGCCATGGCTGCTACTCTGCACCTTCCTGCTGGCCCTCTTCCTTGCGCTCTGCAAGCGACGCCACGAGAAGGTGTTGTTGGAGGACGAAGGAACGCAACACCGTGAGGCCTTGGCAGGTTACGACCGTCATCTGCTCGATTTGCAGATCGGCATCACCGCCGCCGCCACGCTGGTTTGCTATGCGATGTACACGCTCTCCGAGGAGACGGTCCGCCGCTTCGGTACCGACCGCCTCGGCTTGACGATCCCGTTCGTTGTTTTCGGCCTGTTCCGCTATCTGGAACTGGTCTACCGCAAGAATGAAGGCGGGAGTCCAGAAAAGGTTTTGCTGACCGATCGCGTCTTGATCGCGACGATCGTTGGTTATTTGTTGACCGCGCTGGTGATCTTTTTGAAAATCCGCGCGTAAACCTATACTAACCCACTGGAGTATCCATGAGAACACGCAACATGTTGATGCTTGCCGTGATCGCGGCGGCCGTCTATTCCGGTCGTGCGCATGCGGCCGTAGCCGAAGGCGAAAACCTGCTGATCAACGGGACGTTCGAGGCCGAGCAGGTCGAGTTTCCTGAGTTCTGGACACCGAGCAACATGAAGCAGGTACGTTTCCTGCGGACCGGTGGCCCCGAAGGGAAAATGGCCGCCGTGGTGCTCGATGCCGGAACTGAGGGTAGCGATTCGCTAAGCGTGCGCCAACAAGGGCTGTGCCTTGTTCCCGGTGGAACCTATCGGCTCAGCGCCAACATCCGCACCAAGGGCTTCAAAAGCCGGCACGCGGGCTTGGTCATCCATAACAGAGGCTGGTTCCGCGATAACGGGATCAAGGCCCTGCCCGCCGATTCGGAGTGGACGCGGCACCAAGTCGAGTTTACGCTGTTTCCGTCGGAAAACAACGAGTACGGCGTGGCCTGCTTCGCGCAGAGTCCAACCGGCGAGTTGGCAATAGCGGACGTGCGGCTGGAAGCGCTCAGCGCGGAGGCGCGCGCAGGTTCCAAATCGCAGATGGCGTGGGTCAATGAGCCGCGCTTGGTGCCGATCGAGCCGCTGCTGAATCAGATCCCGCTCCAACGGCCGGAGTTGACCCTAGCCTTTTACGGTGTGCTGCCCGAATCAACCGAGGCATACGAATGGGAGATGGAGATCAAGGGACGGCCGATTCCTGTCCAACGGCTGGCGGCGACGGCCAAACGGTTGAGCGTGCCGCTGAAAGGGCTGGCGTGCGGCGATTACCAGTTGCGGGCTTTGTTGCGCCGTAAGCAGGGCGGCGAGACCGTTATGGAGCGCGTTTTCCCGATCAGCGTGGTCGATCAGCC
>JAKJHA010000074.1 GCA_022704125.1 Verrucomicrobiota bacterium
GCTTGGCGTGGCTTGGCGCGTCCGTGGCGATAAAGACCGCCTCGATCTCGCGGTCCTTCGCGTACATCTCCTCGCACGAGGCGTAAGTTTTTTTAGCGCCCGTGACTTTTGCCAATTCCGCGCAGGCGTCGGGGTTCAGGTCGGTCGCCGCGACGACCTCAACATTCGGGTGGTTCTGGAACCCGAATGACGCGCCGAATTTACAGACCCCGTAGCCCGCGATACCGACTTTGACCTTGCGGTCGGAAAAGGGCGTCCATGCCGCCGCTTTGACCTTGCCTGCGTTGGTCTCGTCAAAGCCCGCAATCTTCGGCGCTTGGGTCTGCTGCGCCTGCGCCAGCGTTCTGGCTGTCAGCGCGGCTGCGGCAGTCGTTTGGAAAAAAGTCCGTCTGGATAGGATGTGCGCCATGTCTTGTCTCTCCTTTTGTTCATTGTCGTGCTGGTCAAGCTGTCCTCTTCTTCCGTACGCCTATAGTGTGATCTCAGGAATCTTGATCGTTTCACCGCTCCGCATCGCGCTCATGTGGGCGTAGACACCGGCGATCGTGGTGTTGAGCGCCGTGACCACATCCACGCAGACCTTGTGCTCCGGCACGAGAATGCCGTGGATAAAGTCGTCCGTGAGGTAGCCGTGCGAGCCGCCATGTCCGCCGCCGGCCATTCCTTTGGGCAGGGCCCGTTTGCTCCACTTCTTCGCGTTTTCCTTCACCTCTTTTGAGAACCAGCCGCGGTAGCCGCCCTTCTCGGGAACGAAACACCCCTTCTGTCCCCAGATGCGGCCGTCCTCGCCACCATAGGATGGCGTGTCCCACGAGACGAGCATGCGCGCGGCGGAGCCATCCTCGCACTTGAACATTGCGAACTCGCTGCCGTAGGGGTTGTTGTACTTGTTCTTGTGGTAGCGTTTCTTAAGCGAGGGGATTCCCGTGCAGACCACCTCGGTGAAGCGCTTGTGCGTGACGCAGGTGTAGTAGCCATTGGAGTGGGTGGGGTAGTACTGCGGCGGCAATCCGATGCGCCAGCCGTTGTAGGAGGGCGTGCCCTGTCCGTCCAGAGTGTTGTCGCCGCAGTGGAAGTACTCGCCCTCGGTGTATGTGATCGCGCCGAGCATGCCCGCCTGATAGAGCTTGCGCATCTTGAAGCAGGAGTCGCGGAATGCCGAGGTTTCGTTCATTTGATAGAGCTTGCCGCTGCGCTTCACGGCGTCAAGGAGACGCGGGACGTATTCGAGCTGCTCTTCGCCGAGGAATGCTGGCACGGCGCTCGCCACGTGAAGGCCGTGTTCGAGGGCCATGATGGCGAGCGACACATGGCTCGGCGCGTCCGTCGCGAGGTACACGGCTTCGAGCTTATCCTCGGCCGCGTGCTTGATCATCTCCTCACAGCTCGGATAAGTTTTCTGTGCCTTCACGCGTTCTTGCAGCAGTTTACACTTGGCGGGGTCGAGGTCCGTGCAGGCGACCACCTCCACGTAGGGGTGGCTCTGGAAACCGAACGCTGAACCGAACGAGCAGACGCCTTCGCCTGCGATGCCCACGCGCACCTTGCGGTCGGCGTATGGAATCCAGTCGAGACTCTCGTCCGCGCCGCTTTTCGTTTCGTCCAAACCTTGAATCTTCGGCTTGGACGTTTCGGCTCCCTTCGCTCCGCTTGCCGCAAGAAACGCGGCACTCGCGCCCATGAAAACTCTTCGTGAAAAATCCATCGCATGCTCCTTTCTTGTTTGTACACTGAATTGATACCAAATCGGTAAGATGTCGGCAAGGGGTCGTCGTCTTACTTTTGCGTATATTATCTCGGCGTTTTGCGTTGACCTTGTGGCCGTTGTTTGCTTCTCTTAGCGACATGAAAGGCAAATCTCCCGCCGTTGTTGTCCTGGCTTCGAAGTATCATCAGAGTCTGCGCGACATGCTGTCCGGTGTTTTCGAATACGCACGGGGACATGGTCCGTGGAACATTTACCCGATTGATAAACCGCGTTGGAACAAGTCGTTCTGGCGCTGGGAGAAGTGGGGCGCGGACGGCGTGGTCGTCGGTGACAGCATGTCTGCGGTCGAGGCGCGTCGCGTCGTCCGGACGGGGTTGCCGATCGTTACGCTGAACTTGCCGCATGAGATGCGTGTTCCTAGCCATCCGCTTGCCAAGGCCTCATGCTGCATTTGGGATTCCGATGCGTGCGGACGGATGGCTGCCCGTTATTTTATCGATCGCGGTTACCGCCATTTCGCGTTCGTCGACTATCCCGTCTACGAAACCTATTGGGCGCAGGAGCGCGAAGTTGGCTTCCACGCCGAAATCAAGGAGGCGTTTACCTCGCTCGCGTCACAGCCGCCAACGTCGAACGCTCATTGTGCCGTTCCCTCGTATCACCGTTACGGACGAGTGACGGCGCGGGAGCGCGACGATTGGATGGTGGAGCGCCCGCGTCTTGCCCGCTGGCTTCGGGCACTCCCCAAGCCGTGCGCGGTTCTCGCGCCGAACGACCGCCGGGCGCTGCAAGTCTCGGACGCCTGTCGAACGGAGGGTATTCCCGTGCCGGGTGAAATCGCGCTTCTTGGCGTAGACGACGAACGTTGGTTCTGCGAGGCTTCCGTACCGACCATTTCGTCCGTGAGGTGCCTCACACGGAAAGCGGGGTGGCACATCGCGGAACATCTTGATCGGCTTATGCGCGGCGAAAAGATCCCGCGTACGGAATTTCTTGTCGAACCGGTCAGCGTGGTGACACGACAATCGACAGACTGGATGGCTGTCGCCGACGAAAAGGTCGCGATCGCGCTCAAAGGCATTGCGGATTCCTATGCCGATCCGGACTTTTCCATTGCCCGGCTTGCGCGCATGACGGGCATAGCCCGCCGTACGCTCGAAATCCGCTTCCGCAATGCCACGGGCCGCACGATCCACGAAGAACTCGACCGCGTCCGCCTTTCTCGGATCGTCTCGCTCCTCAAGAAGGGCAACGTGCCGCGCGCGCGTCTCGCCGCGCTCTCAGGCTACCGTTCGCTTTCCGCGCTTGACCGCGCCATCAAGGCGGCGGGGATTCAAAGCTGAAACTGCGGAATCTTCAGCGTCTCGCCATCCTTCATGGCAGACATGTGCGAGTAGATGCCCGAGACCGTCGTGTTCAACGCGCAGGCCACATCGCAGACCGGCTTTTGCTTGAGCAGGATGGCGCGGATAAAGTCGTCGGTCAGATAACCGTGCGACCCGCCGTGTCCGCCAGCCGGCATGCCGGGCGGCAGCGGCGGTTTCTCTTGCGCCACTTTCGAAATGTCTGCTTGGCCGGAATAACGCGCCTCAAAGGAGCCCTTCTGACCGTAGACACGCCCCTTCTCACCGCTCGCGCCGGGCACATCCCGGCTCTTCACCATGCGCGCCATGCCGTCCTCGCTGGTGCGGAGCAGTGCGATTTCGGTGGCGAATGGATTGTTGTAGCGGTTCTTCCCCGGCTGGAAGTCGGACAGCAGGCTCGGCATGCCCAGGCACGTAACCGAGGTGAAGGAGCCGCCGGTGACACAGGTATAGAAAGCGTTCGCATGGGTTGGGTAGTACTGCGGCGGCAAGCCGACGCGCCAGCCGTTATAGGATGCGATAGGTTTGGCTGAGTAGTGGTAGTACTCGCCCTCGGTATAGATCAGCTTGCCGAAGCCGCCCGCCTTGTAGATCTCGCGCATTGCGTAACATTCCGGGCGGAACGCCGAAGTTTCAAATAGCGCGTAGACCAGCCCCGTTGACTTGACCGTCGCCAGCAGTTCGTCCGCCAGCGCCAACTGCTCTTCGCCGAAAACCGCCGGCACGGCCGAAGCCACATGCAGCCCGCGCTTCATGCCTTCGATGCAGAGCTTGGCGTGGCTCGGCGCGTCCGTGGCGATGAAGACCGCCTCGATCTCGCGGTCTTTCGCGTACATTTCCTCGCACGAGGCATAGGTCTTTTTGGCGCCCGTGACCTTGGCCAGCTCTGCGCAGGCAGTGGGGTTCAGGTCGGTCGCCGCGACGACTTCGACATTCGGATGGTTCTGGAACCCGAAGTGCGCGCCGAATTTGCAGACCCCGTAGCCCGCGATGCCGACCTTGACCTTGCGGTCTGAAAAGGGCGTCCAAGCCGCCGTCTTCACCTTGCCCGCGTTGGTCTCGTCAAAGCCCGCGATCTTCGGTTGGGGCGTTTCAGCCCCCTTCGCTCCGCTTGCCGCAAGAAACGCGGCACTCGCGCCCATGAAAACTCTTCGTGAAAAATCCATTTTGTTCCCCCTCTCATTCACATTGGCGTGATACCCAATTGGTGCTCATCTGAACAGCCGGTAGCGGTTGGGCGCGATGGTCTGTCCCTTGTGAACGTAGTCGCTGTCGGTGTAGTTGCAGATGATCTCGGCACCGTTGGAGAAGGCGGTGCGGAAGACGTTGGGCGCAAGCTGCTCGTGTTGCTCCATGAATTCGAATTGCAAGTCGGACAGCGCTTCAAATTCGTCATAGCCCTTTTTGACAAATGCGGCCGTCTGCTTGAGTTCCTCGTCGGTGGCGCACCTCAGATCGATCTCGCCCATCCAGTTCTTGTTGTCGGATTTGAACTTGGAGTAGATGTAGAACGTCGGCCGTCCGTTGAACTCGACGAGCTTGGTTTGGGTGAAGAGGTCTTTGGCCGGGGCGTTGACCGTCTCGGTGAAGGGGTTGTTGAGGATGATGCCGTTGTAGACGAGCTGCCAGATCGGGACCAGGCGGTCATGCATCGCGTTGCGCTTGCCGGAAAGTCCGCCGAAATAGACGTAGAGCGCGTAATCAAGATTACCGCAGGCGTAGTCGAAGCCACCCTCTGAGGACACCCCGCCAATATGGTCTTTGCAGGCGGCGAGAATGCGGTCGAACCACATCGCGCTCTCCTTGGGTGTGCAGGGATGATTGGGATCGAAGCAACGCGGCGGCTGTACGATCGTGATAACATCGATATAGTGCAGGCCGCGGAAGCCGAGGTCGGCCACCTTACGGATGTCCTGCGGATAGAAGCGCTCAAAGACGCGTTGCGGACAGAGCGAGTACATCCGGCCGCCGCTCCAGACGGCATGGGAGTAGGGCGTGCCGTCTTGGCGCTTGACCGGCAGATCCCAGTCCCAGACATTGGCGATGCTGTAGCCGTCGGAACTGTTGGTGTGCCCGACAATCCGGTAGCCCATACGATGCGCCTTGCGGATCAGCCGCCGCAATTTCGCTTCACCGCCCAGCGCCTCTTCCACCGGGAACATCTGCGGCCAGCGTCCGTCGTGGCCCTTCTGGTTCCAGCCGACCAGACAGAGCTGCGCGCGCTTGACACCGACGCGCTTGAGGGCGTCCAGAATGTCGCCCACGCGATCAAAGGTGACCGCGACCTTCATCGGCGGCTCGGTGGCGAGGCTCTGTTCCATGACCGGGCTGGGCGCGGGCTTCCAGCCTTGGCGGATACGGATTTCAGGGCAGCGCGCGGCGTAGTCGAGTTCTGGCTGCTCCTTTATGCGCACGCTGATTGGCTTACAGACCTCGCGCAGGAGCTGGTAATTACGATAGGCGCGTGCCATACCGGCATAGTCTGCGTTGCGCCCTTCGAGCAGATGGTAGTGGATAACGATATCGTCCGGCGGCACAAAGCCAGCCACCCGAAAGCGCGGCGCGATCGTATACACGCCTTCTTTGGCGCGCACGTGCAGGTCGTACTCAAAACGCATCGTGGCGACAATGCCGACGAATGTCGCGCGCGGATTCTTCATGCCGAAAATCGGCATGTAGTTGCGTCCGTGGACAACGCTCGGCCCGCCGATCATGTAGGCACCATTCTGCAAGCGGAAGGTGCCGAGAAAGCCGTCGGGCGTCACGTAGTAACCCTCCTCACCGACTTTGGCCGTGGCGAAATCCGGCAACACCGACACCCACTCCACACCTTGCGGCAACTGGCTGCGCTTGACGATCACCGTCACCACACCCTTGGCGTCGGGCGTGACCGACACCGTCTTCTTCTCCTCGTGCTTGTCGGTGAACGTGTAAGTCAATTCCACCTGCGCCGCCATCAGGCCGCACACGCAAAAAACCGTTAGTATCGAAAACAACATTCGCTTCATAAACGACTTCCTCGTTTTATTAATGCCCGCCGAAAACATCTAACCCACCGGATGGACACAAAATACACGGAAGGGACAGGCGTCTGCTTGCCCGGACGAACAGACGCTCGTCCTTTTTCACGTATGGGATGGTCCGTTCAGCTCGATTTTTCGACGGTAGGTTAACACGGTTGTATCAGTAATCAAAATAGGGTATGCGTTCGATTTTTTCGAAACGCGATTCGGTATCGTTGCCGGTCTCAGTCCGATAGGTGTCGAATCCGATACCCTTGGCGTGCGGTCCGGACCAGGCGAACAACGGCTGCTTGTCGGGATCGGCGCCCTCTTGCCAGAAGATATTGCGGTTACATGCGACTTCGTTCAGCCGGGGATTGTAAAACCAGATCATCCGCTCTGTCGTGTTGTAGAACCGGTTGTCGTGGTAATGAAGCTTAAGGACTTTCGATTCCAGACGATACGCCAACAGGTGGGTTCCGTTTTTGTTGGGACGTTGTACATGACCCCAGCCGAAGCCGCAGTCATAGCTGCTGTTGCCTTCGTACGTCACGCCATCGACCTCCGACTCTGGATTGGAGAACCAGATTTCATAGGCCTGTTCGCAGAGATAGACGGTGTTGTTGCGCCACAAGACATCGCTCACGCGACACTTCTCGTTGCCTTGGTTGGTCATGGCGGTGTCGTAGATCTGCCAAAAACGACAACCCTCGACCACGCAGTCAGTCGCCGTGCACCAAAACTCCACGCCGTTGCCGTAACGTGTGGGCCTATCGTTACGCGTGTACAAATGGCCGCCACCGATCCAGAAGAAATCGCAGTTGCGGATCCGTGCATGGCTGTGCCCGGCACCGCCGACACCGTGCGCGGCGGTATAGCCAAAGGCCAGTCCGTCCAACACATACCACTCGGGTTTCTTTACAGACACACTGTTGATTTTGGGCGCCGCCTCAATGAAGCTGTAAAACTCAGCCGGATTTTTTTCGGAGTAGAAAAAGATCGTCCGTGGACCGGCCGTAGACGAAAACGGGCTGGAGAAAAAGTCGCCCTGCGCACGCAGCTCGTCGACAGACCACCGCTTGAATCCTGCCGTTTTAGGTGTCGTACCTTTCTTGACGAGCACGATGTTGCCGATGTCTGCATTGACGTTTGTACCGCCGCCGATGGTGGGCACGGCTTTCCAGATGTTATTGCCCGTCGACTGCCAGAGCGCCGGATCGGCAAGATCGACGCTGCGCATGATACGGGGCTTCCAGTCGGCGTTCTCGCCCGTTCCCGGATAAGAGGTGTACGTGACGGGCGCTCCCTGTGTCCCCGGCTGGACATTGAGGCTCCCGCGCCACATCTGCCCGCACTTGAAGCGCACGCGGTCGCCGGGATTGAGCCGGGCCGCGTTCACGCGCTCAAGCGTTTGCCAAGCCTGTTCCGGCGATGTGCCGGGGTTCCCGTCCCGGCCGTGTTCGGCATCCACATAGTAATCGGCGGCCTGCGCCGATACGCAGGCGAGCAGGCACGTAAACAAAGTAGCACGCATGACCTTCAAAGCTCCGGAATGGGGGGCACAATGATCGGCGTCCATTTGTCTGGCGGGGGCGCTGGCTCTTCCGGCACGGTGCAGTTCCTCAGGACGGCGTCGACGAACACGACCGCGCGCAGGCCATCCTCAATGCTCATGAAGCCGCGGACGGGGGGGGCGACACTCTTTTGGGCTTTGCAGGATTCGTAATAATCCGCAAAGGCAGAGTAGGTTGACGCGAGCGCGGCGATGTAGGCCGCATCGCTACCGAACGGGTTGGGGCCGGGTTTCTCTCCCGTGGCGGGGATACCCTCTGTCAGGACACGCTCCGAACCGTCAACGTCGCGCACGATCAGGCGGTGCGGCTCATTTTGCGACCACAACAACGCGCCGCGGTCACCCATGAGTTCAATGGAGAGGCCGTCGCGCCGTCCGGTAGCGATTTGACTGGCGAGGAACACACCGCGCGCGCCTCCAGTGAAGCGCACAAGCACGCTGCAGTCATCGTCCAAGATACGCCCGGGGACCGTCGCCCGCAGATCCGCGCAGACCTCGCTGACCGCCAGGCCCGACAGCCATTCCGACAGATAAAAACAGTGAATGCCGAGATCGAGCAGACATCCCGCCGGACCGCTGCGCCGCGGGTCGGTCCGCCAGCCCGCCTGTTTGTTGCCCGCCGTCTCAAGGCGCTGGGCCATCCATCCCAGCGGATAGCGGGAGACGATTTTACGGATCGTGCCGATCGTCTGTTCTTCAAGCAGGAGCCGACGCGCCAGTTGTAGGGCGGGGTAGCCTTGATAGGCCATGGCGATCCCGTACACCAGCCCGCTTGCCTGTTGCTTGCGTGTGAGATTCAGCCCTTCGTCCAGATTGCAGGTGAAGGGCTTCTCGCTGAACACGGAGAACCCAGCGTCGATCGACGACATCGCAACCGGATAGTGCATCGCATTGGGGGACAGGATGGACACAAAGTCCATGCGCTCGTCTTCGGGCAAAGTTGCCTCCCGGCGAAACATGTCACGGTAAGTGCCATATGAACGCCGTGTGGGGAGGTTGAGGCGCTTGCCGGTTTCAAACGAGCTTTGTCGCGTGGAGCCGAACGCACCGCAAACCAATTCCAGTCGACCGCACTGCTCAATAGCGGCACGGTGGATGTCGCCGATAAACGAATCATTGCCTCCGCCGACAATTCCGACACGCAAAGTTTTACTCATGATCTTTTACACCTATCATAATTGTGAACTACTGTGAACCTTTCCACATCATGATGCTAGCAATTATAGGGCAGATTGAGATATTCGCCAAACAAAAAAGTTACCGGTTTTTCGGTCTGTTTTCCGGCATGCCCCAAGCGCCAATAAATTCTAGGAGACAGGCACGGTGTCGGTGCGATAAGATCGAAGACAAATGAAAGAAGAAGTTAAAGAAAAAATCGCGATTCAATATCTGTTCGAGTCCGAGCCGGATCATGCCTGGACAGCGAAGGATATCAGCCAGACATTGGGTTTCCGGGGCAAGCAGATCAAACGCCTCCACGATCTGTTGAAGCAGATGGTGCGTGACGGCGAGATCGTCATGATTCGCAAAGGTAGGGCGTATACGCTCGGCAAGCAGGCTGACCTGGTGACCGGTCCGCTACGTTTAGTGCGCAGCGGTGCCGGCAATGTGACCGAGCGCGAGACGGGGCGGCTCATTTGGGTCGAGAATGAGGATCTGGGCACTGCGCTGCCCGGAGACATCGTCACGGTTCGTCTCTATCGTCGCGGCGGTGAATCCAAAGGCAAGGTGATTAAGATCGTCGAGCGCAGCGCGCGCGACATTGTCGGTACGCTTTTCACCACCGGCACCTTCTTCCATGTGGTGCCGCTCAATCCGGTGTACCGCAAAGATTTCTACGTGCCGGCCGCCAACGGTGCTAAACCGGGCGACCGTGTGGTTGTGCGTTTTACGGACTGGGCGAACCGCTACGTCGCGCCGGAGGGCGAAATCGTAGAGGTGATCGGGCCGGCCGACCGCCCTTCGCTCGACACAGAGGTGGTGATGAAGCAGTTCG
>JAKJHA010000322.1 GCA_022704125.1 Verrucomicrobiota bacterium
CCGCCGATGCCCAGTGTGTGGCTGCCCGCGGTGAGCCAGAGCGCACCGCTGACAAAGCGCCCGGGAGCGGTCTGGGGGCTCCGATTGAGGAAGGTCGCGAACGGGATGCCGTCCAGCGTCAGGTAAACCTGAGTTTCCCTGTTATCGCTGCGCATCAGATAGGAGAAGGCGATACTGTAGAGACCGTCAGCCGGGACCGTCACGGTCTGCGCTGCGGTACCGCCATACTGCAGAATCATCATCTGGTCGCCGTCGGGAGAGGTACCGGCCGCGTTCCAAGGGTTGTTGTAACCTGCGACAGACTTGGTGTTTTGTCGGCCGACGTAGTTTGGATAGACAACGGTCCACCCGGAGGGAACGCTGTAGCTCCAGCCCCCGCTCGACAGCGCGGGTGTCTCGAAGCTACCGTTAACGATCAGATTCGCGCCGCTGTCCGGCTCGCCCAGCGTGACCAGCGACGCATCGGCGGCGACCGCGATCTCCGCGTCTACGAAGAGCGATCCGGCGGCCAGCAGGCTGCCGCCCTGGACGCTCACGAGACCAGCGCAACGCGCCAGCGCCAACGCACCCGCACCGCTCTTCGTCAGGCCGCCGGCCGTGCACAGGTCAGCGACAATGCAGTTGGTGGTGGCGGCCGCTGCCGTGAGCACACCCTCGACATACAGACGTCCCGCGCCCAGTAGCGTGTAGCCGTTGCCGGTGAAGGTGAGGTTGGTGGCACTGACGTCGGCGGCGATCTCAATCAGTCCGCCCGCGCCCTCGAAGACCGCCTCGGCGCCGGGAATCCACGCCACAGCGTTATCCCCCGCGTCCAGCCAATTAGGCGTGGTGGCGTCCCACACCCCGCCCGCCGGTCCATTCCAACGCAGGAGCGGCGGTGCCGCAAAGCCCCCCGTCACACCAAACACCAACGAAAACGACAGGCCGCACAAAGCCGCCTGAACTGCACGCGAGGTCATCATCATGGCTGCTCCTTCATCAAACAGAGGTCGATCTACAGGACAATCGTTGTCCCTAGTGTACCACGCCGTTCAAGCGATTGTCTTGTACGATCGACTAAAAAAGTGTACGGATTACGTACCGAGGATCGCGAACGTGCCCGCCGTTGACGATGGGTGGATGGGTGACGTATAATGGCACCGTTTCCGGTTCCGCTGACAGCCGTCGCATAAGCGTTACATCTGCGTTGGTTTTAACACTTTTCTCACTGAAACAACGCACTCGTCTAACGAATCGGGTTCATCATGCATTGGGCAAAGAGGTTGTTGCAACTTGCAGAAAGGGTGTGGATATGAAGAAGATCGTGATGGCGTTGACGGTGTTGGTTGCGTTCGCGACGATAGCCCAAGAGCCTGCGCTGCGGTTCGGATTCCTTACGGATACGCACATCAATGCGGACGGAAGCAACTTGGACCGCGTGCAGAAGGCGCTCACACTTTTTAAAACGAATGATGTGGACCTCGTGGTGCATGGCGGCGACATCTGCGACGCATTCTATCCCAGCGGCTACGCCGCCTACTCAAACTGCTTCGAGGAGGTGTTTGCCGGTGTAACGCCCGCGCCGCGCAAGATCTACGCCGTGGGCAACCACGACACACAGATAAACCTCGGGGATACGAACCAGATCACCGCCGCCGCAGAGGCGCTCCGGATCCTCGGCGCGGAGAACCAACACACCGACAAGCGCACGGTCAACGGTTACACTTTCCTTGTGATGCCGTACTATGTGGGTGGAACGGCTGAGGGATTTCTTTCTTGGAATGAGTACGAGGCTACCGTCTCGAACGCATGTGAAGAGGCGGGAGCAGGCGTGCCGGTTTTTGTGCTTGAACACAAGCCGCCGCAGAACACGGTCTACAACTCCAGCGGATGGGGCTACGCGGAGTCTAAGGCGATACTCTCGAAGTATCCGCAGGTGGTAGAGCTTTCAGGTCACATACACGGCTCGCTGCATAACGACGTCTTTTTCTGGCAGGGTGCCTTTAGTGTGGT
>JAKJHA010000075.1 GCA_022704125.1 Verrucomicrobiota bacterium
AAGTTCGGCGACGCCGAGTCGGGGGGCTGGCCGAAGGGGCGCGAGGAGTGGCGCGCGTTTGACGTGATCATTCTGGGTGACCTGAACCCGCAGACGCTGACGCCGCAGGTGCAGGAGGAGATCCGCACTTGTGTGGCCGACCGTGGCGCGTTGCTGGTGCTGATCGGTGGACCGCGGGCCATGCCGCACGCCTTCGCGCCGGATTCGCCGCTCGCTGCGCTCGCACCGTTCACAGTGCGCGAGCGGGCCGATTACTGGCAGGGGCCCGAAGCGACGTTCCGGTTGCAGCTCACGCCGACCGGACAGAGACACCCGGTGATGGTGCAGTCCGGCAGTCTCTCCGAAAATGAAGAGGTGTGGGCCGCACTGCCGCCGTTTGACTGGCGGCTGCCCGTGACGGCGAAGCAGGGCGCCGAAGTTCTGGCCGTGGCACTGCCCGAGGACGGCGAGCGCGAACAGGTCCTAACCGATGTACGTCAAGCGTCCGAACATTTGGAAGCCGTCATGCAGCATCGCGCGCGCCACGCCGTGATCGTGTCGCAACGGGTGGGGCGCGGCAAAGTGTTGGGGCTGGCGTTTGACCGCACTTGGCGTCTGCGATATCGTACGGGCGACACGCGCCATCATCGCTTTTGGGGGCAGGTCATGCGTTGGGGATTGGGTGAACGTCTGCGTGCCGGAAGCGAGCGTTTCCGCGCCGGAACCGACCGTCTGGTGTACGGCCCCGATGATCCGGTAATCGTGATGGCGCGCGTGCTGAATGAAGATTTTTCGGGAGTCGCCGACGCGCGACTCGAAGCGGTGTTGCGCAATGCCGATGGGAACGAAATCACACGCACGGCTCTGACGCCGCGCGCTGACTCACACGGTTTTTACGAGGCCACGCTGCCGCCGCAAACGCAGCCCGGCGCGATCGACCTTGAGGTGGTGCGACTGGATACGGTCGCGCCCGAGCGAATCGAAACCGCTATTCTGGTGACGGCCTCGCGGCGTCCCATCGAAATGGGCACGGTGCGTCCATCGCGCGATACGTTAGAGGCGCTGGCGAAAGGTACCGGTGGCCGTGTGGTGACGCCCGACCGGCTGGCGGAATTGACCGAGGCCTTCGGCGAAGGTCGGGGCACGGTACAGGAGCGACGTGAGATCGCGCTCTGGAATCATCCGCTGGTGCTGCTCCTGTTGGCACTGCTCCTGACAACCGAATGGTTACTGCGCAAACGCGGGGGGTTGGCTTAGTGGGATGTGGTTGACCTTGACGAAAAATGAAACGGATGGCATAACATAAATTGTTCTAACAATTTTAGAGAAAGGATGTGCTTATGTTACCTCGTACACAGGAACTTAGAAATTGGACCTCGGAGAAAAAATGCCGTAAGGTGGTGGATAACCTGACCAAGAAACATTTCACTGCGGTGTATTGTGCCACTGCCAAGGAGGCCGCCGACTACATCATGAAAGAGGCCGCGTCAGCGCAGAGCATCGGCTTCGGCGGATCGCTCTCGGTGGCCGACCTCCAGATCACCGCGCGTTTGGCTGAGCAAGGCAAGGAGATCCTGAACCACGGTGCCCCGGATCTGACACCCGAGCAACGGGTGGCGTTCATGAAGCGGCAGCAGACCTGCGATCTCTTTTTGAGCGGCACAAACGCTGTGACGCTGGATGGATGCCTGGTCAACATCGACGGGAACGGCAACCGCGTCGCGGCCATGATCTACGGCCCCACGAAGGTAATCGTAGTGGCGGGTCGCAACAAGATCGTTGAAGGCGATATCGCGGACGCCATCCGTCGCATCAAGGACAAGGCCGCGCCGCCCAACGCCATGCGGCTGGAGCGGGAGACGCCGTGCGCGGCAACCGGTTTCTGCAACGACTGCGACGCGCCGCACCGCATCTGTCATGTCACGACGATCATCGACAGCAAGCCGGGTGCCACCGACCTCCATGTGCTGGTCGTCAACGAAGATATGGGACTGTAAGTAGCCGCGCAACTACAGCTTACGGCTGACCGCCTCGCAGCGTCAGCACGAGGCTCGGGTCCAACGGATAGCGCCCGAAGCGCTCGCCGTACACCGCGAGTCCCGCCGCCAGCGCCTCGTCTGCCTCAACCCGTACGGTCAGGTGTCCCTCTTTTTCCGCCTGCGCCAACAGCGCTTGCGGGATCGCCACGGAGACCAGATAGCCGTAGGAGCCAGCCTCCGAAAGTGTCCCGTCCTGCTTCTGCGCCTGCCACGAAAGAATCCCGCGGTGGTCGGCTGGATCATCCGGCAGATCGACAAACCCGACCACGCGACCGCCTGCGCTCACGCGGACCACGCCCGCATAGCGATATGTGTCGGTCATCGGATACGAGTTGGGGTTGCGGCTCGGGTCGTGCGTGCCCAAACCGCGCATGTAGTCGCCATCCATGTTGGCGGCACCCGCTGTATCCTTGCCATTCAGACGCTTGGCCGAGAGTTCCGCCATAAACACCGCACTGCTCACACCTTCGGCGCGCAGACCCGCAGGCCATGGCAACCGGTACTCGAAAAAGCCTTTGCCCGCGCCGTTGACCTTAAGTCCGTCAAACACATCCCACTGCTTCATCGACCATTCTGACGCTGTGAACGCCTTGGGCGCGACGCGCACCACCTGCACCGTCGCGCCATCGCGCATGAGGCGCGCCTGACGTGGTTGCTCGCCGTCGCGCACCGCGAAGGTGGTGAAGTTGCGCACCAAGACATGGCCGGTCACATCTTCCAGCCAAACTGCCACGACGCACACCGACGGCTCCGCAGGCAGGGTGACCTCCAGCGGATCCAGCGGACCGCACTGCCACGCCTTCACCGTCATGTCGCGCGCACTCCCGATCGGCACCACACGCTCGACACCGAACGCATCCCAACTCCGCAACGAAGCGCGCAAGGCCAAGCGCTGCCCGGTAGCAAAGCGGTCGGTCAAGGCCGAGAGATACAGCGGCACCGACACCTTGGCGCCGGGGCGCTCCTCGCGGCACAACTCTTTGCCGACGGCCACATAGAGATCGCCATGCCAGTCGCGCAACGTCATGCCCGGGACGAGTTCCTCGATGCCCGTGAATTTTTCGGAACGGTCGAACTTCCAATAGCCGTTCCACTCATTGATCACGTCGTGGTGTTCGGTGTAGAGCCAGCCGCAACACTGCGGGTGCCGACGGAAGGCATCCATCATCTGGTGATAGTCCCAACTCCAATCCACATCGCCAGTGCTGTCTTTGTAGCCCCACACATTGCCGCACTCACTGTTCAGCAACGGCTCGCGCCCCTGCTTGCGCCCACCGATATAGTTCCATGTCGAGCCGGGGAAGGTGTTTTTGCAGACATCCTGCAACTCCTGTTCCCACTTGTATCCCGGACGGTAGGCGTGCCAACTGTTGATATCGGTCACCACGTGATCATGATTGCAGGGCGAGTTGTCCTCCACCAAGCGGGACGGGTCCAGCGCTTTCGCGAGCTTGACCATCGAAGCGACCCACTCTTGCGTTTCAGGCAGGTAGACCGGCTTGCCCTCCTTGTTTTTGGTGCGGAGTCCCCAAGTCTCATTGAAGACCACCCAACTGAAGACACAGGGATGGTTCATGTCGCGCTCGATCATGCCACGCAACGCGACTTCGGTTTCGGCGCGCATGGGCGCATCGGGCTCGCCCCAACTGTTCGGCACGTCAGCCATGATCAGCATGCCTAGACGGTCAGCCCAGTAGAGCTTACGCGGCACCTCGACCTTGATGTGGATTCGCTGCCCGTTCAGCCCGATCGACCGGCTGCGCAGAATCTCGTCGCGCATGAAGGCGTCGGTCGGGAAAGTGTAATACCCGTCCGGGTGGTAACTCTGATCCAGCGCGAGCTTGAGATAAAGCGGCTTGTTGTTGAGCGCAATGTAAGGATGCCCTAGCCCCGGCAGATCCACCACGCTAATTTTGCGCATGCCGAAGTAGGTGGCGACCGTGTCGGTCTGGCCGCCGCACGCAAGCGTGGCGGTCACCTCATACAGGTAAGGGTCTTCCAGCGACCACAGCCGCACGTCGGCGAGCGGCACATCCAGCTCGAACGCCTGCTGCCCTTGCGGGATCTCAGCTACAGCAGGCTCGGCGCGATCGCCGGCCTTGAAGGCGAGCGTGAAACGCGCCGCCGTCGGTGCCGGTGCGCTGAGACGGCCCTTGACCCGGACACGACCAGCGTCGATGTCCGGCACGAAGTGCACGCGCTCCAGCGCCGTGACCGGACGCGCCTCAAGATAGGCGGTCTGCCACACGCCGCGCACGTTGCCGTAACCCTGCTTGCCCGTGAGCCTGAAGCCGTGCGGCGTGTCGTCGACGCGCAACACGAGCGTCTGCTCCGCGCCCCACTTCACATGGTCGGTCAAGTCAAAGGCGAAGGGCGTATACCCCCCCTGATACACGCCGACCTGCTGGCCGTCGAGCCAGCCGGTCGTGTGCCAGTCGCTCGCGCCGACGACGAGAAAGACACGCTGGCCGCGCCATGCTTCGGGCACCTTCAGCGTACGCCGGTACCAGCCGATATCGGCCTCGTTCTTGACGCCCGACAGCGCCGATCCCCAGCCGAACGGTACGGTAATCGTGAGCGGAAACGCCGTCTTGCCTTCGGCCCATCCCTCGCCGATGCCGACGTTCGCCTTGTCAAAACGGAACCCCCACGCTCCGTTAAGGTTCTGCCATGCGGAGCGCTGGAAATCCGGGCGCGGATGTTCCGGCAGCGGAATCTCCGCCGCCGCGCACACACTCCCCGCCCCCATCATGCCAGCCACCACGCATGCCGCCAGCCCCACCCGTACCGAGGTCTTTCCCATGTCGTCTTCCTTTCAGCGAAACTCAGATCGAAACCGGCGCTTCCCAGCCCTTGCGGTAAGTCCGGCGCAGCAGACGGTCCGCCGCCTCCGAATTCGTGATGCGCAACTGCCGGGCGTCCCACGCCAGCTCTGTATCCGGCACGCGGATCGCGACCGTGCCGAGCAGGATCGTCTCGGCCATGGGGCCGGTCTGCTGGAAGTGCGACTCGCACATCTCGACACCGAGCACGGCATCCAAGAAGTGGTGGTAGTGGTTGCGCGGCGGCATCTTCGGCTTGGGATGGCCGCCGAACTTGCCCTTCGGCAGCAGTACCGGCCCGGAGGTGTGCGGCAGCAGCATCGCGCCCTCGGTGCCGATCACCATGGCCGACTCGGCCGGATACTCGTTGAACCCCGCCTCGCGCGCCATAGCCTGCACATCCTCAGGCGGGAAGATCAGGCCGTCGAACCACTCCATCGTGTAGGGCTTGCCATCGCTGGCCTTGCACCCCGGGAAGGTCCAAGTGATGTGATCACTCTGCGGCCACACGTCGGCACGCCGTGCACGGTCACCCTTCCAAGATGCCTGGACCTCCGCCTTGACGGTCAGGGGGGCGGTCGCGCCCAGATCCATGCCCTTCCACACCGCATCGAAAATGTGGCAACCGATGTCGCCGGACCAGCCGGTGCCGAAATCCTGCCACGCGCGCCACTTCGCCGGATGGTAGATTTTCGGGGCGTACTCGCGCTCAGGCGCCGTGCCCAGCCACAGGTCCCACGCCAGATGCTCGGGCGCAGACTCGCCCTTTGCCGGACGCGGCCCCAAGAGCCGGTAGTCGTCAATCGCACCAGGACGGTTGGAGCAGAGGATCACCCGCTTCACAGCACCGATGACACCTTCGCGCAACCAATGGACGCCAATGCGGTCGCCCGCACCCGAGGCATGCTGCGTGCCGAGTTGCGTCACCACGCCCGTGCGCCGGGCCGCCTCCAAAAGTGCGCGGCATTCGGCCACATCGTGGCAAAGCGGTTTCTGGCAATAGACATGCTTGCCCGCCTGCATGGCAGACAGCGCGATCAGCGCGTGCATGTGATCAGGCACCGCGACGCTGACCGAATCAATACGGTCGCCCTCTTTCGCAAGCATCTCGCGCCAATCGGTGTAGCGGCGGGCGTCCGGCACCAACTCAGCGGCTCTGTTCAGATGGTTCTTGTCCACGTCGCAGATCGCCACGATCTCGGTACGTGCGTGTGATTTATAGTTCGTCAGATCATGGTAGCCCATGCCGCCCACGCCGACGCAGGCGTGCGCGACCTTGCCGTTTGGCGAGATGCGACGCGGCTGCTGGCCAGTCGCATAGCCCGCCAAGGTGCCGACGGCCGTCGCCGCCGTGACTGAGAGAAAATGCCGCCGATTCATGTTTGTGCCCATCATTCTACCGTCCTCCTTGATCCAGCGCTCCGCGCCGGTTTTCTACCAACATTCATTTTTAGCAGGATACGAAAGCTTATCATCCCCATTCGAGGGCGCTCCGTCAACCTTGATTTTAGGTTTTTCGGCCAAACGCGGCACCCCAGACTTGCATAATAGACGGTCACTAGTCATAATGGAAGGCACCATTTTTTCACAAAAGGAGAGCATAATGCGTAAGAAAATTGTCGCGGGCAACTGGAAGATGAACAAGACGGCATCCGAAGCCGCTGCATTGATCGATGGAATCAAGAAAGAGGTCGCGGATGTCACGGAGGTTGATGTCGTGGTCTGCCCGCCCTTCACCAATTTGCAAGTTGCGGCCGCCGCTTGTGCGGGCTCGAACGTGAAACTCGGTGCGCAGAATGTGCACTGGGAAGCATCCGGCGCGTACACCGGCGAGATTTCAGCCGCGATGCTGAAGGATCTCGGCGTCGAGTACGTGATCATCGGCCATAGCGAGCGCCGCCAGTATTTCGGCGAGACCGACGAGACGGTCAACGCGCGTACTAAGGCCGCGCTGGCCGCGGGCCTGATTCCGATCGTCTGCGTAGGCGAGACGCTCGCCGAGCGTGACGCCGGCAACATGGAGGCCGTGGTGGTGCGTCAGGTCAAGGCCGGGCTGAACGACTTGGGCGACGACCTCGCCAAGGTCGTGATCGCTTACGAGCCCGTGTGGGCGATCGGTACTGGTCGCACCGCCACACCGGCGCAGGCGCAAGAGGTCCACGCCTTGATTCGCCTCACGTTGGCGGAAATCTCTGACGGCGACACGGCCAACGCGATCCGCATCCAGTACGGCGGCAGCATGAAGCCCGAAAACGCCAAAGAGCTGATGAGCCAGCCCGACATCGACGGCGGCCTGATCGGCGGTGCCGCGCTCAAAGCCGACTCATTCGCAGCGATTGTCAAGGCTGGGGAATAATCGGGACGGCGGTTATCGAAAGAATCGATAGATTCGAGTGAATCGAGTGAATCGATTATTTCGAATCTTTCGATTCGCTCGATTCCATCGACCCTCACCCGTTGTCCCCCCTTATCTCCCGCACGCCCCTGCACTCTGGATACCCCGTGCAGCCCCAAAACGCCTGTCCCGCGTTTTTGCCGCTTTTGGCCTTTCGTCGCGCCATGGGCTTGCCGCAGTCTGGGCATACTGGCGCACCCTGCTGTTGCGCCCGCGCCTCCACCCGAATGCCGGTCAACTTCTCGCGGAACCCACCCTCCTCTTTGAAGGTCTCACCCTGCGACTCCATCTGGCGATTGAGCATGTTGATCACCCGTGCGATCAGGATAAGTAGCGTGTTTGCCATCGTCACGTCATCGTCAGATTCGAGCCACGCCGAAAACTTCCGCTTCTGCGCCAGGATGTGTACGCAGGCGTCATGCACCACATCTTCACCGTAAGCCGTCTTATCCAGTCGCACCGCGTATACCGCTCGTGCCTCAGGCGTTTCCTTGCCCCACGGCACTATCTCCTGTTGCAGGAGCCAATTCAGGTAATCGCCCGCCAACTCCGCTAGACTCGACCGTGCCACATCGGTAAGGCGCATCTCGGTCTCTTTGGAGGTCGCCCGCCGCGCTGAGCCCTCAGCAATGTTGGCGCATCCCGAACGCGCGGCCTGCGTCATCTGATCGTACTGTCGTCCGCACGGATCGTTCGTGCGGTTCAGAAAGCGCTTGCAGAACCGCTGCGTCCCAAGTTGCACGACATTCGCCAATATCCACGAATCTAACCAGAAATACCCGCCTGTACCACCGAACATGCTCATAATCCACTCCTTTCGTTTTTCGATAGAATCGAGGGATTCGAGTGAATCGATTCCTTCGATTATTTCGATTCGCTCGATTCTTTCGACCCCGCCCTCACACTCACCCCCAGTTCCCTAAGCTGCTCCACAAAACCCGGGAATGATTCATTCAGGATCTCGGCGTGGTGCACCGTGACCGGCGCGGGCGCGGCCAGCCCGGCCAATGCGAGCGACATTGCCAAGCGGTGGTCGCCGTGCGCGTCGCACGCGCCGCCCGTCAGCGTTCCGCCCTTGATCGTGAAGCCGTCGCGGCGCTCGGCGACCTGCACTCCCAACGCCTTCAACTCGCCGCAGAGCACAGAAATGCGATCGGTCTCTTTGTAGCGCAGCTCCTCGGCGTCGTGCACCTCGGTCACGCCGGAGGTAAAACAGGCGGCCACCGCGAACACCGGGAACTCGTCGATCATCCGCACCACCGTATCCCCGCCCACGCGGACCGCCTGCAACGGTGCGGCCACCAAGCGGATGTCTCCCACCGGCTCGCCCGCGACCACGCGCGGGTTCTCCACCGTGATCCGAGCACCCATCTCGCGCAACACATCGAGAATCCCGGTGCGCGTGGGATTGACGCCAACATCGCGGACACAGAGCTCAGACCCAGGAACCAACGCTGCGGCAACCAACAGAAACGCGGCAGACGAGATATCGCCCGGCAAGGTCATGCGCAGCGGCGTGAGCGGTTGCAGCAACGGCGCGACCGTGACCGCACGGCCTTCCACCCGAATATCGGCACCCATCGCGGCCAGCATGCGTTCAGTGTGGTCGCGCGACGGCCCCGGCTCGCGCAGGGTGCTTTCTCCGTCAGCGGCCAGTGCCGCCAAGATCAGGCAGGATTTGACCTGAGCACTGGCGACAGGCAATGTCTCATCAACCGCTGTCAGCGGGTGCGACGCCGCGCGCGCCGCCAGCGTCAGCGGTGCGCAACCATCACTGCTCGTGATCGGCACCCCCATGCGCAACAACGGCGCGGTGATACGATCCATCGGACGTCGGCGCAAGCCGGCCGAACCGTCGAGCGTGCAGGGGGTGCCGGCGGCGGCCAGCGCACCGGCGAGCAGACGGATCGTGGTCGCCGAATTACCGCAATCGAGCGGTGCGGCGGGCGGCGTGAAACCGCGCAGGCCGCGCCCCTGCACCGTCAGACGGGAATCATCGAGGTGCCAGACGATGCCGAGCGCATCAAGCGCGTTCAACATCGCATGCGTCACGCCGGACACCAGGAAGCGATCAATCACGCTTTCACCTTCGGCGAGCGCGGCAAAGAGCGCGGCGCGGTGCGAGAGTGATTTATCGCCAGGCAGCAAGCACGTACCGCCCAGCGGAACATCGGCAGACAGAGTAAGATCGAACTGAGGTTGCATGCCAGCAGATTTTCCGCGATCACGCCGAGCTTTTCAATCCCAAATCCTAAATCCTAAGTGATAACTCCGCGCTCCGCGCACAGCGCGAGCCGATTGCGCTGTGAGCTTGGAGCGAGGGTAGCGCGGGGCGGGGAGCGGGTATCTGTGGGCT
>JAKJHA010000076.1 GCA_022704125.1 Verrucomicrobiota bacterium
CCACGGCAGGCGGGCGGTTAATCCGCCCGTCTGCCATCAAGTCCTTATTCAAAGCCGATCGCGAACGAGAAGACCTCTTCGTCGGTGTAGTCATCGTCATCAACCACCGGCACCGCAAAATCGAAGCGGATCGGGAAGCCCGGGATGTCGATGCGAATGCCCACACCGGCCGTCACGCACACGTCGGACAGTTCGGGGTCGAAGGCATCCTCGCCGATTGAGCCCACGTCCACAAAGGTCGCGAAGCGTACCGCCTTAAAGACTGGGATCGTGTATTCGGCCGAGACCAGAGCCAGCGTTTCGCCACCGATCGGCGCGTGGCTCTTACCGCCGTTGCCGCGGAACACCTTGGGGCCGATGTCGCGGTATTCAACACCGCGTACGGTGCGCGGGCCGCCCAGGAAGAGCCGCTCGTAGATCGGCACTTCGTCATTGCCGTAGGCGTCGACCGTCTCAATGCGTCCGCGCAGGCTCAGCACATGCTTGTACCACGGCATACGGAACCAATGGCGGTAGTTGGCACCCAGTTTGTAATACTCGCTGTCGCCAAGACCACTTTCGGAGGCCTCGCCGAAGACTGTCGTCTGGTAACCCTTGGTCGGGATGAAGGCATGGTCGCGCGTATCGTGCGCCCAATAGAGACGCAACACGCTGTTGAGGTCATCACCGAACTCATCTTCCTGCCACTTGAAATACTTGTCGGCGTCGCCATCCCAGGTGTCGGGCACAACAGATTCCATGCCCTCGGGGTCGGCGTACCACTCGCTGTTACTGACGTCATCCATTTCGACCAACTCGAGCGTGTAGCGCATACCGACGCGGCCGATCTTGACGGGGTACGAGAGCCCGATCGATCCGCCGGTGCGGATCTCGTCGTATTGGTCATACCAGCGCATGCGGCGATAGGCCTCGACAGTCAACGCCAGCGGGCGGTCCAAGAACCAAGGCTCAGTCCAAGAGACCTCGGCCGTCTGACGGCGCGAACCGACTTCCACGCCCAAACGCGCCTTCTGTCCACCGCCTGTGAAGTTCGGCCAGTTCAGGATATCGAAGTTGCTCTGGGTGATCTCCAGAAAGCCCACCACGTTGTCGATGCTGGACACGCCCGCGCCGATCATGAAGTTGCCGGTGCGCTGCTCTTCGACCTCGTAGACCAGATCACGCACGCCGGGCTTGTCGGTTTGCTCGGAGTAGTGGCGCACACTCTTGAAATACTGCAAGTTCTTCAGGCGGTTCTCGCTGCGTTCGATGCGCGGCTCATTCATGATCTCGCCGGGGCTGACCAGCACCTCGCGGCGGATCACCTTGTCCTTGGTCTTGTTGTTGCCGCGGATCACGATGTTACGGATGTGGACCAGTTCGCCTTCGCGCACCTCGTAGGTGATCGCCATGCGTCCCGGCTTGCCCGGCACGGTCTCTTTGAGCGCGCGCACGGCGGTATCCACGTAGCCGCGCGAACCGTAGTAATCGCGGATGTCTTTAGCCGCGTCGTCGATTGTCTGCTGTCCGGCGATCGCGTCCACCTTGAGCCGCTCGCCCGCTGCCAGCACTGCGCCTTCGGGGAAGAGCTTCACGCCGCGAATCGCGGTCGACTCGACCGTGTACAGGTCACCCTCGGTGACGGCGAAAACCACATCCACTCTCTCTTTGCCGACCTTCTCCATGGTCGGTGCCGCCACGCGCGCATCCAAGTAACCGGCGTTTTTGTAGACGTCCTCGGCCATCTGACGCGCATCCTCGAGGTCCTGCGCCGAGACCGGGGTGTCGGTGAACCAGCCACGCGGGTCGTACCACGGGCGTTGGCCGAAGGAGGAGCGCAGGTCCTTATCAGGGATCGAGACATTGCCAGTGAAGCGGTACTTGCGTACCTTGGCGCGCTCGCCTTCTTCAATGGTCAGAACCACATTCGCCGCGCCGGCGCTGTTCGGAATCGGCTGGATCTCGACGCCGATCAGGACGTTCGGGAAGAATTTCTTCACGTACTCGTCACGGATCTTCGAGACCTTCGAGGCGAGGATCGGCTCGTCGATATAGTCGCCGCTCTTCAACTCGGAAAGCTTGCGGATCTTGCGCTCGCTCAGGTACTCGGCACCTTTGATGGACAGCGGTTCCTGGAAACGGTGGCGACGTCTCACCACGTAAATCACGCGCACGCCGCCCTCGACCTTCTCCAGTTCAACGCCCGCATATCCGTAACGCCCGGTGTCCAGTAGCGCGCGCACATCTTTGGAGAGCGCCTCCTGCGACAGGCTCGCTCCCGGCTGCACACTGCAGAAAGAAAGCACGTCCGTCGCATCAGTTCCGAACTGGTCCAGCACGCGGACTGACACATCTTTCACTAGGGTTTCGGCACCCATCACACACGCGGCCGAAAACACGACCACCGCCGCCAACGCACGAATAAACATTCGCATCGGTTCCACTCCTCACCTTACGTCCCGCGCCCACCGACCGTCGCTGGACGCGTTGCGTTTACTTGACACCTGATTAGAATCGAAAGAATGTAAAATTAAACCCCATCCTAGGTGGGAATACAAGCTCCGAGTTAAACCAAAAAAACAGAAACCCGAAACCGGTATTGCCCAACTCCGCCCTTAGAGCCTATGATAAGCCGTGTATGCAATACTGGAAGGTCCTCTTTGTAAAACCTAGAACCGAAAAGAAGGTCGCCGAATACTGCCAACTCTACGGGATCGCGTACTATTTGCCGCTCCGTGAAAAAACGCGTATGACGCAACGTCGTAGAGTTACGGTCCGTTTACCGGTGTTTCCGGGCTATGTCTTCGCCCGCGTCACGCCCGACCGGCGTCTCGCGCTGCTCAAGACCAATCTGTTGGTGCGTATTCTTGAGCCGGAATTCCCGCGCCGTATGCTGCGTGATCTGGTAATGGTGCGGCGCGCGCTGCGTGCCAATCCGGCGCTTGAAGCCGCCAAACCGCTGACGGCGGGACGCTTGGTACGCATCACCGACGGTCCGTTCCGCGGCGTCGAGGGGCGCGTTGCACGGTTGGCCGGAGCGCTGAAAGTGGTGCTCAACGTAGACATGATCGGGCAGGCAGTGGCGGTGACTGCCGAGATTGATCAGGTCGAGGTCCTCTAAACCTTTGCCACCGTTGCCCATTTTACGCTAAACTGAGGGCTATTCTTAAATCAGGAAGGTGAGTTGCCATGGATGCTTT
The DNA here is from genome assembly GCA_022704125.1 of Verrucomicrobiota bacterium. Classification (GTDB taxonomy): domain Bacteria; phylum Verrucomicrobiota; class Kiritimatiellia; order RFP12; family UBA1067; genus DUPH01. The sequence continues at coordinate 3,180 of JAKJHA010000076.1, forward strand.
GCTTGAACTGCTGAAAAAAAACGCCCGCGAATCTGACGCGACGCTCGCCAAATTGCTTGGTATCAGCGAGCAGGAGGTGCGCGCGCGTATTGCCGCCTACGAAGAAGAAGGCGTGATCCGCGGCTATCAGGCGTTGCTCAACACCGACCGGCTTGATACCTGCGGCGTAAAGGCCGTGATCGAACTGCGCGTCCGTCCCGAGCGCGAGGGCGGCTTTGACCGCGTGGCCGCGCGTATTGGCAAATTCCCTCAAGTCGAATCCATGTACCTGATGTCTGGCGCCTACGACCTGTTGCTCATTGTCAAGGGCGCGAGTTTGCAGGAGGTCGCGAATTTCGTCAGTGCACGGCTCGCCCCTCTCGACGGCGTGCTTTCGACATCCACCCATTTCATGCTGAAAACCTACAAGGACCAAGGTGTCCTGATGGAAAGTGAATCCCATGACGACCGACTCCAAGTCTGCCCCTGATTTCGTGGCACCGCATGTGCGGGGCCTGCCTAAATCCGGCATCCGTGATTTTTTCGACATTGTCGTTGGCCGTAAAGATGTGATCTCGCTCGGCATCGGCGAGCCGGACTTCCAGACGCCATGGCACATCCGTGAACGCACGATCGAAGCGGTCGAGCGTGGCGCCACGCGCTACACCTCGAACCTCGGAACCCCCGAGTTGCGTCAAGCACTGGCCGCGTACATGCGTGACTCATTCCACGCCGAGTATGATTGGCAGCACGAGATCCTCGTGACTGTCGGGGTCAGTGAGGCGTTCGATCTCGCGATGCGCGCCGTCCTCTCGCCGGGTGACGAAGTGCTTTATCACGAGCCTTGTTTTGTCGCATATGCGCCGCTCATCCGCATGGCTCACGGCGTGCCGGTGCCGGTCGAGACGTTCCGTAAGGACGACTTCCGCCTGACGGTTGAAGAACTGGAGAAAAAGATCACGCCGCGCACTCGCGTGCTGTTGCTCAACTTCCCGAACAATCCCACCGGTGCCACGCTCGACCGTTCGGACACCGAGGCGCTGGCTGATTTTGCGATCCGCCACAATCTGCTGGTGGTCTCCGATGAGGTCTACTCGGAACTGACCTACGAGGGCGGACGTCACTCCATGGCGGCTATTCCGCGTTTGCGCGACCGGCTGATCTTCCTCAACGGATTTTCCAAGGCGTGGTCGATGACCGGCTTCCGGCTGGGTTATGCCTGCGCGCCGGCGCCGCTGATTGACGCCATGATGAAGATCCACCAGTACGGCATGATGTGCGCCTCGTCGATCAGCCAGACTGCCGGTCTCGAAGCGTTGCGTCACGGTGATGCCGCCATCGCCGAAATGCGTGACGCTTACCATCTGCGGCGCAACTTTATCGTCGCTTCGCTCAATGAGATGGGGCTCGATTGCTTCATGCCGCGCGGTGCGTTTTACGTGTTTCCATCGATCCAGTCTACGGGTCTCTCTTCCAAGGAGTTTGCCCTGCGCCTGCTCAACGAGTGTAATGTCGCGTGTGTGCCGGGCGAAGCTTTCGGTGCCTGCGGCGAGGGGTTCTTGCGCTGTTCCTACGCCACCGGCATGACACAGCTCAAGGAGGCGATGGAGCGGATGGAGAAGTTTGTTAGTGCGTTAGTGCATTAGTTCGCTATCGCTATCGGTATCGCTATCGGTATCGGTATCGATTGTTGCGACCACGCAGTGGTTCACAACGGCGAGTGTAAAAGCCTGCTCTGCAGGCGTACTTGAAAGTTGAGCGTTGAAAGTTGAAAGTTGAGTGTTCAAAAAGTTTGGGTTGCGGGCTCCGCCCGCACGGGAGATCATGATGTGAAAATCCGGTTCTTGTTATTCTCTCTGTTTCTGACTTGTCTCGGGGCTTCTGCCGCTGCGCAGACCAACGCGCCTGCGCCCTACGGCCCCGTGCCGAGCGAGCGCCAGTTGCGCTGGCACGAGACCGAGGTTTTTGCGCTGATCCACTACGGCTTGAACACCTACACTGACCGCGAATGGGGTTACGGCGATGAAGACCCTGCGCTTTTCAATCCGTCCCGGCTTGATGCCGGACAGGTGGTGGCAGCGCTCAAGCGCGGCGGCATGCGAGGCGTGATTCTGGTAGCCAAGCATCACGATGGCTTCTGCCTCTGGCCTACCCGGACCACGGAACACAACATTTCGCGCTCGCCTTGGCGCGGCGGCAAGGGCGACCTCGTGCGCGAATATGCCGACGCCGCCAAGAAGCACGGACTTTGTTTCGGGGTCTACTGCTCGCCCTGGGATCGCAACAGTGCGGCCTACGGCACACCGGCCTATCTGCCGATCTACCACGGCCAGCTCCGCGAGTTGCTCACCCGCTACGGCACTCTCTTCGAGGTCTGGTTCGACGGCGCCAACGGCGGCGACGGCTACTATGGCGGCGCCCGCGAGAAACGCAACATCGATCGCTTCACCTATTATGATTGGCCGACCACCTGGGGGCTGGTGCGCCAGCTTCAGCCTGAGGCCTGCATCTTCGGCGATGTGGGACCGGACTGCCGCTGGGTCGGCAACGAGAAAGGTTTCGCCGCCGAGGAGAGCTGGGCCACCTTCACGCCCAAAGGCAAGACCGATCCCACACGTCCGGCCAACGGCGATACGATGAACCACATTGAGGGGCCGGCCGGCCACCGTAACGGGACAGCATGGATCCCGGCCGAATGTGACGTGCCGTTGCGCAAGGGTTGGTTCTGGCACCCGAACGAGGACGCTACCGTGCGCACTCCGGCCCAACTCATGGAGATCTATTTCAACAGCGTCGGTAAGGGTGGCTGCATGAATCTTGGCGTGGCGCCCGACCGTGACGGACTGGTGTGCGCGGCGGATATCCGTTCGCTGGACGAGTTCGGCGGCTTGCTGAAAACGCTTTTCGCGAATGACCTCGCGCGCGGTGCGCGGGTCACCGCCGATCAGGTGCGTGCCGCGCCGACGGCCGCATCGGGTGGGGGAATCGCGCCTTTCGCGCCGGCGCGCGTGCTTGATGGTGACCGGTACAGCTATTGGGCTACGGATGACGGTGTGACCAACGCTACCTTGACGCTCACCCTGCAGTCCGTCTCGGAGTTCAACGTGATTCGCCTGCGTGAAAACATCAAACTCGGCCATCGCGTGGATGCCTTCGAGATCGACGTTTGGCAAGAGGGCGAGTGGCGCGGTTATGCCAAAGGCCAGAGCATCGGCGCGTGCCGGCTCTTCCGGGGGCCCAAAGTCAAGAGCGACCGCATCCGTCTTCGCATCACGCAAGCCGCGGCCTGCCCCTGTATCAGCGAGGTCAGTTTGTTCGTGATGCCGGCCGCCTTAAAGTTTTCCTCGACAGAAGCCCCCGCACGAGCGTATCCTGCACATTGAAACGTTGTGGCACCTTTCGTGCTACGCCCTTCCGGTTTTTTAGAATGCGTTTACCACAGGAAAGCTTGACGTTAAACAGTATCCGCTTGCGTGTCAGCCTGGCCTCGGGACTGGTGTTGCTTGTCCTGCTCTTTTCCGTCTATGTCGGCGGGTATATCGTGGTTCAGATGATCGGGGACGACGTTCAAGTGCCCGACTCGTTCACCGCGCTAGCCCGCGTCGCGCTTGGTTGGCTGACCTGCTTCATCGCGGTGGTGGGCATCGTTTTCGTGATCCCGATTTTCTGGCTCCAGTCGCGGCTGTTCCTGAATCCGCTCGACACGTTGACCCAGCAGATCCGCGAGATCGGTAGTCATCTTTTGGACGAGGCGTGTCCGGCTATCGACTGGCCGCACAACGACGAGTTCGGCGTTCTTGCGCAGAGCGTTAACGAGATGATCGAAGTGTTGGCGCTCAAGACGCGCCAGAACGAGCAGAGCAAACAGAGCCAGCGCGCGTTGATTGCCGGTATGCCGGACGGACTCTGCGTTTTCGACGTAAAGGGGCGTCTGGTCTCACTCCTCAAGCAGCCTGATTACACGAACCCCATTCCGGGACTCGTGGTAGGAGAGTCTCTCTCGCCCCCCATTTTCCCGGAGAGCGATTGTGACGCGTTCGGTCGGGCGATGCGCGAGGCGCTTTGTTCGGACCGTACCCAGATGGTGATGCTGTGCTGCCGGGAGGCGGATGGTTCATACCGCCACTTTGAAGTGCGTGTCAGCCGTATGGACGACGAGCAGGGGGTGGTGGTCTGGCGGGATGTCACCAAAGAGTGGCGTGAACGCGAGGTGCGCGAACAGGTCGAGGCACATCTTGCGAAAGTACAGAAGATGGAGAGCCTCGGTACCATGGCGGCCGGGATTGCCCACGATTTCAACAACATTCTCGCGATTATCCAAAACACGGTGGAACTGGTCCGGATCCAATCCGATGACGAAGAAAGCGAGGCGGCGAGGACCATCCGCCAAGCGGCGGACAAAGGTGCTACATTGACGCGTGAGTTGATGACGTACGCTGGCCACACCCCGGCCGAATTTGAATGCCAGGATGTCAACGCGATGATTCGCGAACTTAAAAGTCTGATGAGCGGCGTGGTTGCGCAGAACGTCATTCTCGATTTCAAGCTGGCCCCGGACCTGCCGCCTGTGGCCGCCGATCCCCACCAATTCTGGAAGGTGATCATCAACCTGCTACGGAATGCTTCAGAGGCTTTCAAGGGGGCCAGCGGGCATATCACCGTCAGCACCAGTCTTCTGACCCTGACCCGACAGATATCGGTCGACTTTTTCAGTACGCGTCCGCTTCCGTTCGAGCGCGGCCTGCTGATTCAAATTGAAGACACCGGCCCAGGCATTCCCCCCGATGTGCTCGACCGCATCTTCGAGCCCTTTGTCTCTACCAAGGCGGTCGGACGCGGTCTGGGGCTGGCAACGGTTTTCGGCATTGTCGACGTCCACAACGGCGGCATCGCGATCCAGACAGAACTCGGCAAAGGCACCTGCTTCCGCATCTGGCTGCCTGTTTTCAAACAACCGCAACCCGTGTCCGATGCAGGTGCAGGGGACACGCAATCCGGCGCAACGGACGGCGCTCTGACTGTGACTGACCCACACGCTAAGTCGAACGGAAATACTGCGCGGCCACTGGTGTTGCTGGTCGAGGATGAGCCCGCTATCTTGCGGACCACGGGCATGGTGCTGCGTTCACTGGGCATCGAGGCATTGATGGCCGCCAGTCAGCGGGAGGCACAGACGCTCTTCAGCCAACATGCCGACGATATCCGTCTGCTTCTTTTGGATGCGCAGGCAGACAGCCTCGACAACGTGCGCCTGCTCTCGATCTTGCGTCTCAGCCGCCCCGATCTTCCGACGATCATTCTCTCGGGGCATGCGGAGGAGCGTGTCCGCACCACGTTTGCCTCTGCGCGTTACGATGCGTTTCTGGGTAAGCCCTACACACGCGACGAATTAAAGGCCGTGCTCCAGAACTTTATTGATCTATCGTGATTTTCGCGGCCATCTGCTGCCATGTTCTGGGGTGCGCCATGAAAAAATGGCAGGGCCGCGCGGCGCGCGCGACCGTTTCCTCTTGCAGGGCCCGATTGAGAGGATTCAGCACCGCGACCAGTGCGTTATCGCCCATCAGCGCGAAGGGCAGTACGCCTCGCACATGCACGTAAACCGGGGCCAGAACAGCCGCAGCCGCTGGCTGGACATCGAACAGTTCAATCGGGATCGGCGGCATCCGGCTCTCCCGCTGCATCTGCTCCATTAACGCGTCGGTCAGCTCCGGGCGTTGCTCATCCAATAGAGCCAGCGCTGATATCAGGGCCGGGACATCGGTGACCGGCCGGTCCGTCAACACATGCAACACGTCCATGCAGACATCCTTGGGGAGGAACTCACGCTCTTTCCACAGCCAGACCAAGTCCATTTCGGCGGCCGATGCCGCGCGCGAGAGGGCTTGTACCTCAAGGCCAACATCTTGGAAGGCGGGCGCAAAAGCCGGTTCGTGATCGACTGACAATCCGCTGGCGCCGGAAACATCGCTGCGGTACTGGCCACGCAGGATCTCGCCCTGAACCACAGAGGCCACCTTTTGGACCGCCGCCCGCGCCGGCGGATAGTCCGTGTACGCGCTTAGATACCCGGCGATCACCTGGGCATTGTCATAGTCCTTCTCGTTCAGCAACGTGTCCGCCAGTTTGACCAGGCAGTCGCGACGTTTCTCGACTTGTCCGGTCTGCTCATAGGCAACGACCAGAAATTCCAGACTCGTCCGGTCTCCCGGCATCGTCTGTAAAACCTGCTCAAAAAAAGCGATCGCTTCAGTCAGTTTCGTATCAGTTTCAGCCATTCCACACTCTCCGAGGCTCTTGCAAAACCCCCTCGTGACATGGGCGTCCCGCCCATGAAACACGGGCAGGATGCCCGTGCCACGCCTGCACGCAAGGGATTTTGCAGGATTTTCTGACGAAGAGGCGCAGCGGTTGCTGAAAAA
>JAKJHA010000323.1 GCA_022704125.1 Verrucomicrobiota bacterium
AACGCCGTACACCTTACGGTCGCACCGAATCTGGCGGCGGACGCACTTTTTCGTGATTGGCCTGTGGAGAGCGTGGGCGTCTATGACGCCGCCGCGTTCACTCGCACCAGGCAGTTCGACGCGATGGGCTCTACCGAGGGCTTGCCCAGTCCGGTGGTCAGGGCCTGGCACCGCCAACTTCCGGGTGATTCGGATGTGTTCGCCGTTCCCGCCAATGCCGTGCTGTTGTGCTTCGCCACCAACACTTTCTCCACCACGCTCTATGGTGCGCCGGAAGCGTTGCGCTATTCTTGGCATCCGACCGGTCCCGCAGCCGTCTACAACTACATCGGCTTCTCTGTCGCGCCGGGGAACACGCCGAGTCTGGCGGCCTATTGCGCAGGCCTGATGCTGAACCCGCTGGAGGCCAAAGTTATGTACGGCCAGAACCCACAGGCTGCGGCGTTCGCTTCAATCGATTTGACAAAACCTGTCGCGAATGGCCAGGTGCTGGCCATGTCAGCCGATCGGGCCGTTGACTGGAGCGGCGTCTTTTACGTATCGCCCCAGCACGGCGTGGCGTTCGGGAGCGAGCTGATGCTACAACCGGTGTCCATCCGCAATGACGCCGTCACGGCGCGGCGTGCACGCATCTCCTATGTATCCGGCGAGGCTGCCAACGCGCTTGACATCCCGCCCCGTTGCGCCGTGCTCTACCGCGATATCTCCGGCACCACGACTAATACCGGCTGGCAGCCGCTACCGGAGCAACTGGAGAAGAACCTGCAACCGGGTGAGGTCTGGAGAATGACGCTGGCGCTGAACCGCGAGCAATTCGCCGGTGTCGAAGCCGGGACACGCTATGGCGGACTCCTGCGCGTAGAAGATGTCAACGGCGGGTCGTGCTTCCGTACCACGATCCCGCTGAGTGCCCTCTCGGACGGGGGTGCCGTCGGTGCAAACGCTTGGCCTGCAGGTCTTTGGGTGGCCGATGTGCGGCTCGATGAGGTCACGCAGGTGATCAATGACGCCAAGCTCGTCCACGACATCCCGGTCGGCGGGAACATGACGTTGCGCCTGCCCTTGCATGTGGATCGCAACGGCCACATGCGGCTCCTCCAGCGCGTGGTGGCCGCTGGCACCGGGGCGGAAGATGGCACGGTCGCGCTCGCGCTCTACGCTGGCAACGTGCCCATTCCCGCCGGCGCGAACCAGTCGATGCGCATCAGTGCGGTCTGCCTTCCCGTTGACCAGCCGGTGATTGCCGGCGCGGGCACATTCGGCGCGGACGCCGTCTTCGGCTTCACTGTGGGCACCGACTCCGCTGCCAATCCGTTGCGCCATGCGCTCCACCCGCACCACGACGGGCTCAAGCCTGACTTCCAAACGCCAGCGCCCTCGGGCGATGACTTTGAAAACTATGTCTCCAAGGTCAAGCCGGAACTCTTCTCCATTTCCAACTCCGTCAGTTTTGTCTGGGACGCCCTTCCCGCAGGCGCGGCGGTTTGGAGCCCTGAAGAGAAGTTAAACGGAAAACTCACGTGGGACTTCGACGGCCTGCGCCGCGAAGGCACACTGCGCGCCCAGGGCCGCTTCACCATGCGGCGCGTCAGCACCCTGCCAACACTGGTTGGGTTCTAAGGTTCAGCACGCTTCACTCAAACATCACATCAAACCATAGGTCGAAACCATGCATAAACCCCTCATTGCTATCTTAGCCACGTTGGTCGTTTGCGCCACCTCTATTCATGCACAATCCTCCTCCTTCACCTATCAGGGCGTCTTGAAGGACCAAGTTGGGCAGCCCCTGCCGAACCGCAACCAGACGGTCACCTTCAAGCTCTACAAGGTGCCGCTTGGCGGCGAGTTCTTATGGGGCCGCACATATGCCGTACTGCTTGATGCCAACGGCCTTTTCAACGTCGAACTCTCCGACGAGTCGGGGAGCGAAGTAGAAGGCGGCACACACTCGGT
>JAKJHA010000001.1 GCA_022704125.1 Verrucomicrobiota bacterium
CGGCCCTTCCTCCGGGACGCTTTCCCGCGCAATCCGCGGTTCCAGGGGCGCGGCAAACACGAATCCCGAGCTTGCCAGCCCACAGACACCCGCTCCCCGCCCCGCGCTACCCTCGCTCCAAGCTCACAGCGCAATCGGCTCTCATTACTGTCCCTGTCATTACTTCCGCACTGGTAAAAATACGCCCCCGCTTCTCCGTGAAATTACAGGTAAAAGGTTACATCCTATAGCCATAACGTTCGCACCAATCCTCTCCTGATGCCAACATTATTTGCGGCGGACTAGGCGTCGGCCAATTACGAAAGGTATAAAACCTACCGCCACAATCGGTATTGCCCCCAAAAGACATGATTTTAATACAGCCATCTGCGACTCTCTGCTGATTTCACGAAAGGCCTGAGACATAACTGAGTCCATGAAAATGAAGCCACAAAATACCAGTGGAAGAACCAATCCAGACCATGCCATCCGGTTTATTGATCGGTCATTTAACGTCATTTTATTGCAGATGGCCAACACATGAGGCGATTTTGTTCTTTTGAGAAACACACGCCCAAGCGAACTGATGAAGAGCGTTATCGTAATTACACTTTCGGCCCCCCAAAACAGAATCATAACAATGGATCTCGGCTCATTGATTGATGTCATTTGTTATCTCCTTGCTATCCCCAGCAGTGTCACCTCCATCGGCAAGTGGGCCTTCGACTCCTGCGCCTCCTTGGCAAGGTCGCCCCACGGCACTGTGGAAGAACGTCGAACGCTGAACGCCAAAACAGTGGCGAATGGCTATTGGACCGTGATCAACGTTCCTGTCCGGGTGTGCACCTTGAGGCATTTGCCGATGTCATCGATTTCTACGCGTGTCATGCTGTGGCCTCCGACAACATTCCAGGCAACACCGTCATCCGTTAATGTGCCCGTATAGTTCAGCACGACGCCGAACGGCTTTGGAGTTGCCATGTCTGAGGTGATTTCCAACGTCACGACGCCCTCCGGCAGGGTGAGGTTTGCCACCTGCAAGGGCGTACCGCGCCCTTGGGAATCGTAACGCCAGCGGATGACACCGCCCGGTTGCAGCGCAAACTCGGAAATCGTCAGGGCGTCCGTTGCATTCGTAACGGCGATCACGCCGCCCTCTCCGATGCGTAACGCTCCGTTGACCGCACCGGCACCGCTGATAGTCTGGCCGTGAGAAAGCCCCAAGCCGGCCTCACCCGTATTGAGCGTCGCGCCGGACGCGATACGGATGTCGCGGCTCGCAAGGGTCGCACTCTGCTTCTCTTCCGGACTCAGGTAACCTACGGTTTCGGCGCCGTAAGCCCGCGCCAGTTCAAGGCCAAGCTGCCGCCGCTGTTCGGCAGAGAGATTTTTGTTGTTGTAGAAACGGACTTCCGCGATGTCGCCGCGGAAGGGATAACCGCTTTCTTCGATGCCCATCATCATACGCGTTTGCGTCATTGATTTGACGCCGCTGAGATCGGACGCCTCATGCGCGTAGCCGTCGACTTCCACGACGATGTCGCCGCCGGTTGTCCAGGTAAACAGCATGATATGCGGCTCATTATCGTTCAGCAAACGCGGCGGCGCCCAGACGGCGGTGGTGTTCATGCCAGGATGATTCGTCACGACCCCTGCGCCGAGCCGCCCGGTGGCGGTATAGCTGATACGCCAGCGAGTATGGCCTTGGACGGCATACGCTTGTGACAGTAACACGGACGTACCGTAGGAGCCTGATGGGGATGCCTGCCCTTTGCCGAGGCTGTCGCTACGCATCACCAGCGCGATGGTTAAATTGGTGGCACCTGTTACAGGAGTCGCGTTCAGCCCCGTCAATCCCAGCGCGTTGTCGAGTCCGTCAAAAGCGACCGCAGCACGGCCGCCAAGCGGCTGCGCGGCGATGCGCGGTGCTGTTGAGGCTGCGCGGATGGCCTTCGCGACAGAAAGCTTGAAGCAATGCGTGGTGTTGGTGGAAGGCCATTCGATTACTTCGGCTCCCGGTGCGGCGCCCAGACTGTCGGCGACCCAGATGGCCGTGGCCGACGGCAGCGCGACCGGCGTTGCGGGTGCGACCACCTTGGTGTCGAGCGTCAACGCGCCGGCCAGAATGTCCGTCCGACCGGTGTAGGTATTGGCGGCTTTCAGGTAGAGCGTGCCGCCGCCGGTCTTCGTGAAACCGCCCGAGCCGGTCAACGATTCCCCCATGACGATGTCGTGCGGCTGGCCGGCGGAATCGGCGGCGCGCACGGTCAAACCGCCGTGCCGGTCGCTCAACCGGGTGCGCGCCCGGTTGGTAAAGGGAGCCAGTGCACCGAACGTTCCGCCGGACATGCGCACATCATACCAGGCAGAAGGAAGGATGTTTGGATCATCAGAGGTGTTCCACAGGGTGCAGGGACCGAAGCCTTGCGGCCCGATATTCATCGTGCCGCCCGTAAGTTCGACACACGCGTGACCATCCCGCACCACGTTGCCGACTGCAACGGCATAATACAGTTTACCGAAAGATATTTGAAAGGTGTTCAGTGTTCCGCCGGACATGCGCAACCAGCCCGATGCCCGATTGGTCGATATGCCGAAGTTGCCATCTTTTGAAACCGCGATTTCAATGCCATCCTGCGATCCATTTTCGTTACGTAACACCGAGACCTCGCCGCCTTCGATCAGCATTCCGCCGGGATGGCTCTCCTGCGCTCCCAAACCAATGTTGATCCGCCAGGCGTCGAGCGAACCGCCGCTCACACGCACGACTGATCCCGTCTCAAAGCGTCCGGAGTTGTCGTTGTAACCGGCGTAGAGGCCGTTTTTGATCCACGTCGTGCCGACCTCCTGATGGTACAGACCTGTTCTCAGGTAGATCCAGTTGTTGGAAACGGTGCCCCCTGCATTGGTCAAACGTCCGTTGTCCAGTTCGATGCGTCCTGTCCACCGATCAGATGAAACCTTTCCGCAAATCAAGTCGCCGTTCCGCAACACGGTTTCGGCGAGCGGCTGCATGTTGTACCAGCCGAATTTCAAGATGCCGTTCTGGTTTGTGAGCGGCGAGTGCAGGACTTCGGACCAGTCGGCGAGTCCGCGATGCCAGCAGAGCGTGCGCCACGTATTGACGACTACATCGCCGTTGATGGAACCTTCATCACGCAAGAGGCAAGCCAAGTTGTCGACATTAAGCTTTGCAATCGTACACGGCCTTGAAAAAACGAGGCATTGATTGCGCGCGGTCAAGGTGTGATCGCCGGAAACCGGCGCATGCAGGTACGACGACTCTCCGAGCGTCCAGATTTGGTCGGCGTTCAGGTTGATCGGAACGTAACTGTAGATGTGCCGACCCCCGGAAAATATCCCGTCGGCGCCCAGCGTCAGAGTTTCCGCTCCGGCATTGGTGATCGACAAAACATCGATGCAATTGGTGGTGCGTATGCCGCGCCACGCTGCATCGGCTCCCAGTACATGTTTCCAGCCGCCTGCGGATGCCGCGCCCGCGCCATCCCAGACGGCGATATCTGAAGGCCCGGGAACCTGACCGCCCAGCCAACTGGAGCCCGATGAGAGAATGCCGTTCGTACCGAGATTTTCGATTTCGGTCGCCGACATCGTGACAGCGCTGCACGCGAGAATGCCTAGAATCAACACGATATGATGCACGTTAGATTTCATCGTTTCACTCCTTATTCGAGGGCCTTGCAAACCCCTCGTTTAGAGGTGTGGCACGGGCATCTTGCCCGTGTTTCATGGGCGAGACGCCCATGCCACGAGGGTTTTTGCAAGAGCCATCATTCGCTAATGACCACTTCGTACCAAACCGTCTGGAAGTGCGGCCCGATGACGATTTTTGCGCCGCCGGGTGCCGCCTCTACCTTAACCTCAGTTTTGCGTTCGCCGCGCTCGTCGAGCGCGTAACACGTCGTCCGCTTAGGATCGGCGGGCAGGGTCAATGTGGCGGGAATCCCTTCGACCTGCATTGGTGCGTGCCCGCGGTCGGTCAGCGTGATGTGCATCTTGTCGACCTGCTTCATCACGCGGCCTGTGTTGCCCGCGTCACCGGTCGCCGCCAGCAGGATGCTCGCGGAGCGGCCCGCACCGCCGAAACCGGTCGCGTGGCGCGAAACGAGCGAAACCGTCGCCCAGTTGAGCCGCGTCGCGCCGACCGTCAGCGATACGCCGTGTCCGAGATCAATCGTGCGTCCGTCCGGGAAGCCGGTGAACAGTTTGGTGTTCGGCGCGCGCAGGGCGAGATACGCCGCGCCGGGCCGCTCCCGGTCCCAGACGATCTCGCCGGTGTCGCTGACGTGTACCCGCTGCCCGTCCGGAATTTTGCGCGTCTCGCTGGATGCGCCGTCACCGAACGTCACGCCCACCCGATGGAGTGCCGCCAGACGCGCGTCGTGGCCGGCCGATCCAACGCTGAAGGATGCCGAGCGCGTCGCTATGACCTTTTCGCGATAGGTCGTTTCGTCGGTCGCCGCGGCAACGGTCTGCACCGCCCCCTTTGCGTCGCCGCGCAGGAAGATCGCCGCGCAGGCGGGGAAGTGCGCCAGCGTATCGGTTCGCGCGATCAAGTCGAAAAAGCACCAGGGCATGGCTTGCGGTTCGAAGTCGTCGACGTAGTGATTGTAGCTGTATTGGAAAATGCCGTCCCACCCTTGCAACCGTCCAAAGATGGCCAGCATCGGCTGCGCCTCGGCGCCGAACGGGTTGGGGTAGGGGTGGTTGTATTCGCTGATGGTGTAGGGTTTCTCCAGCACGCGCTGGCCTGCCATGCCCAAAATGTTGGCGAGTGAATGCACCATCGAATCACTGCCGATTTCCCAAGGTTCTTTGGCGGTCAAAGAGATCCAGCCACCGGTGGGATGACGCCAGTAGGCGTGGATGTCGACGTAATCGAGCTTGGCCTGGATGTACGACGGGCTGTAGTAGAGCTGCGTGCCGGAGATCGGCTGCCGGGCCTTTAGGTCGTCGTGTATAAAAGCTGCCATGCCGGTCCAATAGCGGGTTTCGGTCGCCAGCAGAAAGCGCAGGTAGTCGCGTTGCGCCTGTGGCGGCACCGCTTCGGCGGTGGTTGCAACGGCGGGGACGGATCGTTCATCGAATCCTTGGACCGGCTCGACCACCAGCTCGGCGCCGGCCCGCAGAGAGAGATCGTCCAGTTCATACTGACCGACTTTGAACCGCGTCAGTTGCAGGATCGCTCGCTCGGTGTCTTCGCTGGCTTCGAACACGCGCGTGACGGTTTTCCAGTCAGAACCGACGCTGACCAGTCCCTGAAGCCCCAGCGAGCGCCAGCCGTCCGCAGTCGACGCGATCGCCACGCTGAGCTTCCACGGCCCTTCGCCTGCGGTGCGCCGGATACGGAAGGAGAGAGTGTAAAGCTGACCTTTTTTCAGCGCGATCTGTCCGCGGATCACTTTGGCGAAGTATTCGCCTCCGTGGCGGGTCACGGCCACCTTCAGCACGCCGTTTTCAACGGATGCTTGGCCGGTACCGGCACCGGGCTGGAAGGACCAGCGTTTGTTGTCGAACACGAGCGGGGTATCGAAACGGCCTTCCTTGATTTGCTCGTCGCGCAGCGGTTCATTCTTCCATGTCCAGGCGGCCTGAAACGCACCGGCGTTGGCGTAAGTTTCGTGTAACCAGTCGTTCCACTGGCGGCGCAGATCGGCGGCGTAAGGATCAGGCAGACGGTCAAGCGTGCCGCCCAGATAGGTCGAGAGCAGGGAGTCTTCATTGCTGATTTCAATCATCGCGACGCACGGTTCAGCGGTGTAGGCATTGCCGGTGTAGGGGTTGACGTGGGTCAGGAGTTTGCGGGCGTACTCTTTCTGCAATTCGATCATGCGCGGCTCAAACTGACCGATGCCTTTGTTGGCCCACGACAAGCCCTTGATGCCGGGGAGGCCGTCGCGCTCGTCCAGTGTGCGACCGACATGCAGGTTGATGTTCACGTAGATGCCGACGCGTTTGAATGCCGCGATCATGTAGTCCAGACGGTCGAGCTGCTTCGGATCCAGTTCGCGCTGCGTATGCGTGTCGTCGGCCAGGATCCCCTGAGTGGGTCGCGGCATAAAATTCACGTACCAGGTGTCCATGAAGTGCAGGCGCACGCAGTTGATGCCGAAGCGGGCGAGCCGCGCGGCTAACTTGTCGGCGTCCGCGCGCGAAGGGAAGTTCGCGGGACCGGTCAGGTTTGTCCCATGAAAGCGGATCGGTCCAGCATCGGTAACGAAATGACCACCCTGCGCCCTTACAAAACCGTGTCGGCCCGCAGGTGCGTCCAACAGGTGCGCCACGCTTGACGCATTGCCCGGTCCGTCATACGAGATCACAAAGGGGAAGAGCGGGGCAACCTCCTTTGCCTGTACCGCGAATGCGAGTCCGATGAGAGCCAACCACCTGTGAGCGACGTTCATGGTATCTCCTTTGTCATGGACACATGTGTCATACATATACTGTATACGCCCTTGAGAAAAAACACTAGCCCGGTTTGTGCAATAAATAACGTCCACTCAGGCGGCGCGGCGCGCATTGTGCGCATTGTGCGCTTGACCATAAATAACCCGAGCGGCTAACATAGCCCCATCATGTGGGTCTGCCCGCCTTTGCGAGGTAAGTCCAGCGCTAAACGAAAGAAAAAAGGTCAGACAACAACGAGTTCAGGCACTGAGATTGAGGATAAACATGAAGCTTAAACAAATTACGCTGTTCACAACGATTGGGATCGCCACGGCATTTGCGATATCTCTCATCAACTTCCCGTGGAAACATTTTGGGCAAAGCCCCAGAATGATTTGCTCGTTTATTGGGATGACGTTGATGTACTCATCGTTGCTGTTTTTTTTCATTAGCCTATATCGCCGGAGCTGATATGTCTGAAGCAGAAGAATTCCTCGGTCTCACCGATAGAAAAACCCCGACGCGACCGAGCGATGTTCGAGCCAGACGAAAACTAGTCATGGTTATATCGGCTTGGATTGCCGGCTTACTGATTGCATGTCCTGACCCACGCGCGATCGCTGGAATCCTATTCTTCCCGTTAGGACTATACGGGGTTTTAACCGCATTGACCAAACTTCAGGGGGCAGAGAGCACAGTATTGGTGCTCGGATGGATCTTCTATCTTGCCTTGACGATCACCACCTTGGTGATGAGAAGAAGAAAATGGTTTTACACATGCTGGATCATTCTGACGGCTCTACTACTTCTGAACGGTGCTGGATGCCGTGCAATATTGAAAGACTTAGACAGAATATAACACGATAGAATTTGCCCCCTCGCCGCCTTGACACACGCAGACAGTGCGGGATATTCTGTAACTGTATTCTGAAATTGCAATCTGTAGCCGCAAATGTGAAGTGTGAGTGTAAAAAAGGAGGAACGAAGACATGAAGAAGAGCATTGTCCGTTGCGTAGTGACTGTTCTACTGGCGGCGGGTAGTTTCGCCGAGTCTCCGATGCCATTCAAGGCGCTTGCCCGCATGCCTGTGAAGGAAGTCACGGTGTTCAAGGACGGCCATGCGTTTGTGCTTCACAGCGGCAAGATGCCGACTGATGAGGCCGGCAACGTGGTCATGGACTACCTGCCTACACCGGTCATCGGAACGTTCTGGCCGTTTTCGGCGGATCGCAAGACGAAGCTCGGCGCCGTCGTTGCCAGTCAACGAAAGGTACTGGTCGAGCGGACCGCGCTCAATCTGCGCGAGCTGATCGAGGCCAATGTCGGCGCACAGGTGATCGTCACCGAAGTGCCGTCCGGCACGAGTCAGGTGTCATATGCGGCCACGATCATAGACATCCCCGCCCGCAGCGGCGACGAGCAGGAAGCCACCAACCCGCCCAACTCCGGTGAGAAGCTCCGGCAGAAAGGCAGCGTGGCCTTGCTTAAGACAGACACTGGCATCAAGGTTGTCGCCCTCGACCGCATTCAGGATATTCGCTTCACCGGCGACTATCGCAAGACCGTCGAGGAGGAGGAGTTCCGCAACCTGCTCACGCTGAAGATGGAGTGGAGCGGCAGCAAACCCCAAAAGAGTGCCGACGTGGGGCTGCTCTACCTTCAGCGCGGTGTCCGCTGGATCCCGAATTACAAGGTGACGATTGACGGCAAGGGCCAGGCGACCGTCCGGCTGCAAGCCACACTCATCAATGAACTCACCGACATGGACGATGTGACGGCGCACCTTGTGATCGGTGTGCCCACCTTCGATTTCAAGGACACGCCCGATCCGATCTCCCTGCAGCAGACCGTGGCTCAGCTTTCGCAGCACTTCCAGCAGGAAGCGAAGACCGCCTACGGATTCGCCAATGCCATCGGCACGCAAGTTATATCGGGGGGGCGGAGGGGGCTCGGCTATGACCGCCCTGATGCGGCGCCAGCCCCCAGTCGCACGCTCGATCTGGGACCGGAAGTGGCCGAATCGGGCACGAACGAAGACCTGTTCATCTTCACCGTCAAACATGTCTCGATGAAGAAAGGCCAGCGCATGGTGTTCACGATCGGCGAATACACAATGAAGTACAAGGACGTGTTCGCACTGGACATCCCCTTTGCACCGCCGCCGGAACTTTGGCGCAACTTCGACAACAACCGGCAGGCCGAGTTGGCGCAGTTATTCAACGCGCCGAAGGTCATGCACAAGATCCGGCTGTTCAACAGCAGCGAGTATCCGCTGACCACCGCTCCGGCCCTGATCCTGAAGGATGACCGTCTGCTTGCGCAGGGACTGATGACCTACGCCGCGCCTAAAGCCGATGCCGACCTGAACATCACCGCCGCCGTGGATATCCGCGTCAAGAAAACCGACAACGAGACAAAGCGGACGCCCAATGCGATCAACTGGCAAGGCGATCAATACGGTCGAGTCGACCTGGCCGGCAAGATCACGCTCACCAACTTCCGCAAGGATGCGGTGGAGATAGAAATCACACGCCACGTGCTCGGCAATGTGGATTCTGCCGACAACAACGGCAAGACGGAAATGGTGAACGTTTTTGAGAGTCCGACATTTGCCGGGGCGGGCGGGCCGTATCCCTACTGGTGGGGCTGGTTCTCCTGGCCGTGGTGGTGGCGTCATTTCAATGGAGTCGGCCGTATCATCTGGACGGTGACACTGGAACCGAAAACGCCGTTTGATCTCGGCTACACATGGAACTATTACTGGCGTTGATGGCTGGAAAGTTGAGGGTTTGCCATGAAAAAAACATCTCTTATCTTGGCGCTTGATCAGGGAACAACCAGTTCAAGGGCACTGCTTTTCGACCGCGAACTCAATATCGTTGCGATGGCCCAGCAAGAGTTTGACCAGTTTTATCCGCAGCCCGGATGGGTTGAACACGATCCTGAAGAGATCTGGCGGTCACAGCGCAAGGTCATGGCCGATGTCTTGAAACAGGTGCCCGACGGTCCGGCTGCCGTCGCGGCAATCGGCGTGACCAACCAGCGGGAGACCGTCGTCGTCTGGAACCGCCGAACGGGAGAGCCTATCTATCCCGCCATCGTGTGGCAATGTCGCCGGACTGCTGATTTCTGTTCGGAGCTGAAACGTCGTGATTACGGCCCGCGCATTCGCGATAAAACGGGCTTGGTGATTGACGCCTATTTCTCGGCCAGCAAGCTGCGTTGGATCCTAGATCATGTCGACGGTGCGCGGGAGGCGGCGCAACGCGGTGAACTGCTTTGCGGCACGATCGACTCTTGGCTGCTCTGGAAGCTCTCGAACGGTACCGCGCACGTCACCGATTATACGAACGCTTCCCGTACCATGCTCTTTAACATCCGCACGCTTCAATGGGACGCGGAACTCCTTGATCTCTTCGGTATACCGTCTTCCATGCTGCCAACCCCGGTCCCTTCATCGGGCGAGGCCGCCCGGTGCGCCCTGCCGGAGTTTGAGGGACGCGAAGTACCTGTACTCGGCGTGTCGGGCGATCAGCAGGCCGCGCTCTTCGGTCAGGGATGCTTTGCCCCCGGACAGATCAAAAATACGTACGGCACGGGATGCTTCCTGCTCATGCACACGGGCGGCGAAGCGGTTTCATCCGCGAACGGACTGGTGACGACGCTGACCGCGCAGACCCTTGCCGGAGCGCCCTCTTATGCGCTCGAAGGCAGTGCCTTTGTGGGCGGTGCCGTTGTTCAGTGGCTACGTGATGAACTCCGCATCGTGACACGCTCTTCCGATGTCGGGCCGATTGCGGCATCAATACCTGATACCGGCGGAGTCTTTCTCGTGCCGGCCTTCGCGGGGCTTGGCGCGCCGCACTGGGACATGTACGCCCGGGGCACACTGGTCGGCATGACCCGCGGCACAGGGCGCGCCCAAATCATCCGTGCGGCGGTGGAGTCGACCGCCTATCAGTGCTGGGATGTGGTCGATGCGATGCGTGCGGACTCAGGACAACCGATCGCCTCCCTGCGCGCGGACGGTGGCGCCTCGGCCGATGATTTCCTGATGCAGTTTCAGGCCGACCTGCTTGAATGCCGCGTCGAACGGCCGACCTGTATTGAGACAACCGCGCTCGGCGCCGCTTCATTGGCGGCTCTTGCGCTCGGCTGGCAAACGTCCGAGACGCTTGCCGGCCGACCGGCCGCCAGCGTGTTCACGCCAAACATGCCCAAGACGCAACGCAATGCTTTGCTCGCCGGATGGCGCAAAGCCGTTTCGCGTGCAGCACACTGGGAAACCGAGAATTAAGGAGACCTACTCCCGCTTCCAAGACAGCGTGAAGGGAACTTCCCGCGAGACGCCGCTGAGCAGCTTCACCGCGACCGCGCCGTTGGCTTCCGCCGCAGCCTGACAGGTAATGCCGTCGGCAGAGCTTGCCGATGCGAGCGCGAAACCTTGTGGCACGCGGAAGCGCAACGTGACCGGATGATCCTTGACGGCCCTGACCGCGCCGGTCAATACGTTGCGCGCGCCGTCCCAGGCCAGCCCTGTCAACTCCACGCCGCCTTGCGTGACGTGGCGGTCGCTGCTGAGGAACTGCGGCACAGCCTGCGCACGGTGTACCGCCAACAGCCGTACGCCGTGCCCCGGCACCGGCATGTCGAAACGTGCCTTGCGCACGCCTTGATAAGCACCGGTCCAAAACTCGTAGATCGCGTAATCGGCCGCGGCATCCAGTCCCAGCTCATCAAAAGTGAAGCCCAGTTCGGCCTCCTTCTCATCCCAGTTGAACAGCGCCACCACCTGCCACTCCGCAAACGGACGCCGCACATGCAGCGCCCAAACCGGCAGCATATCGAAGACCGGGAAGAGATCCATTGGGCGTACGTCGCAAACCGGCAACGCCTGTTGCAACAACCGCATGCGCTCCGGCTTCAGCTCGGCAAGCTTATCGCCGGAAAACATCATCTGCCCCGGCAGCGCCACGACGGTCGTCGCCAGCCGTGCCTGTTCGATGCCGAGGTAATCGCCGACCATCAGGGTGTCGGGATCGGTGAAGAACACGATGTTGTTGACGAAGATCTGATTGAGCGTGCAGCGCGCCTGATTCAGCAAGTTCGGCCACTTGGCGGGCTGGTTCGGATGCACAATGTCGGCCCCGGTGCGCGAAGCATCGGCGTAGGCGGCCTCGGGGCCAGTGAAATGTCCCTGGCAAGCGAGAAACACGCGGTCTTCGCCGATACCCTCACGGAACGCCCGCACACAGCGCTCGAACGGATCCGGGCAAGCCGGATCTTTAAAGCGGGCGCGGATCTCAGGCCGCTCGAAAAAATGGGCGCAGTAACCGGGGCCGCGCCCCGACATGCCGTCGATCTTGAAGTACTCATATCCCCACTCGCGCGAAGCGATGCGGTGAATCTCGCGCAGGTGGTTGATCACCTCGGGATGCGAAGGGTCGATGGTGAATTTGCCGTTCCAGGTTGACAACGGCTTGCCGTCCGAACCGTGCAAGAACCACTCTTTGTGCGCCAGATAGAAGTTCGTGCTGCCGGTGCCGAAGGGCGCGGTCCAGAGCCCCGGCCTGAAACCGAGCGCCCGAATATCGTCGGCCAAACGCTTCATGCCAAGCGGGAATTGATGCTGATTGGGCTTCAGACTGAGGTTGTCAAAGTTGCTGACCGGCAGCGAGTCGGAGTTGTCTTGCCACGACTCGATATGCCAGAACTCCATGCCGAAGGGCTGCAAATGCTTTTGGCCGATGCGCGCCTCGGCCAGATTGTCTTCGGCCGTGGCCTTGTCAAAGTAAATGTTCCAAGACATCCAACCGGTGGGCGGCGACGGACAACGCTTGCGGTCGATCGGTTTGTAATAGGGAACGTAACGACTGCGATAGTAATCGCGCTCGACCGTAAAACTCCAGACCGCTTCAGCCGCTTCGTTTATCGTCGCCTCCAGCGTGAGTCCGTAGCGCCCACCTCCCTGACTGGCGAGCCGCCGTGCGGAACCGCCGCGCAATAGCAGGCAACGATCGCGCTCCGAATCGAAAAGCGAATCGTTGAGGTCAGTGTCCGGGCGGCCGGTTCCGAGTTGGAGCACGCGTGAACCTTTAAGCGGTTGCGTGCGGCAAGCGAAGCTGTCCGGCGTGAACGCGATGTTGCCGGTCATGCGCAATTGCCCGGCGTAATTTTGCGCGGTACGGTGGTAGGCCAACAGCGAGAGGCGGTCGCCATCGCCTTGAAACGCCAGATAGCCCTGTACGTTGCCGCGAGGATCAAGCAGCGCGAGACGGTTCGCCACCGCGTCGTGCGGTGCCGCCACGCGCCAGATCTGATCGCCGGACGTAAAGCCCAGCGTGCCGCTGATGTGCACCTCGCCAGATGCGTTTACCAGTTCGAGACGCGCATCCGCCTCCTGAAAAGTCACCTGCCAGTTACCCAATGTCAAACTGACCAATGCCGCCGCAAGAGCTCCCATGTAAACCTCCTCACTACCGTCCTCGTGTTAAAGCGTAATTCCGGCAGTGTAGCGAAAAGGATGCGGCACTGGCAAGCAATCGATTGGTGGTGTCGATCGATTGGTGGTTGATAATCGGTTAGTTGTCCAGAATCGCTTCACGTTACTTTGACAACTCCTGACGAAGTTTCTCCAGAAAGTCGCCGACCCGTTCGACCGCCTGTTCGCTGACAGCGCCCTTCAGCAGGTTACCTAACATATTCTGCAGGGCGCGCGTATCGAGACGCGGCGCGTCCACAGTGCCCGTGACCGGGATCTTGATCGACGTGCCTTTGAGTATGCGGGCTGCTGACGTGCCGACCAGTCGCTCCGTCACCGGCACCTCAATCACATAGTTCACTGCACCGTCGAAGGCCACCCAGCCGCCGATGATCACCGGTTGCTCTTCGATCACCATGCGCACTGGATCGGCTTGAATCCGTCCATTGCGCACCGTCACATGAATCGGCAGGTTCTTCACCTCGTACACATGCGTCTTGACCTTGATCATGCCGAGCAACTCGCGCAGCGCGGGTCCCAACTCCAGTTTCAAGTTTTCGAGCGCGATGTCCATATCCAAGGCCACACCGCGTTCCGGAGGCACGCCCGGCTCAATGCGGCAGCTCCGCAGATCCAGCGTGACCGTTCCGCTACGCACGCGACCACCCTGAAACAACGGATTAAAGTTCACCAGCAACGTATCAAGCATCTCTTGCGTCAGTGCCACGCGCTCCAGCAACCGCGTGCGCGGCGGCAGTATCAGCGTGCCGCCCCCGCGTCCGCCGACCGCGAGCTCAGGAACCAGCCGCAACCGTCCGTTGTTGAGCGCCGGCTCATACCCGACGCGCAATACGCCTTTGGACAGACGGAAGACGGCGTCTGCAGACCCGGCACGTAACCCGAATCCAACGACCGACCCCACATACACGGCAGCTTCGAGTTCGCCCTCCGACAACACCGTCGACGCACCGCCCGCCAGCGGCGAGGTAAAGCGGAACGGCCGGAACTCGCGTCCGGTCAACGTAAACTCATCGATCCCCTTGGCCGCCAGCAGTCGCGTCACCGCAGCGGCGTCCACTGCCGTGCGGCCCTGTGCCGTGAGCAAACAGCGGCCGGACAGTTCGTTCGCCGCCGCCTCAGCCTGCATCGCGAACAGGCTGCTCGCCACATCCAACTTGGAGACCTTGACGCTCGTTCCGTCTGTTGCAATGACCGCCTCTGCGATCACACGCGCCGACGGTTCTGCGAACACGGCGGTGCCGTCACGTTCCAGTGTGGCGCCGCCTTGCGCCGTCAGCGCGATCTGCATCCCGCGCTTGGCACCATCGCGCACCACGCCGCCTTCAACCCGCACATCTGGCACACGCCACACACCGCCGTCCTCGACACGTGCGGTGATCGCGAGCCCGGCGGCATTCAGGCGCGCCTTTACCCCTTCCCCCACAACCTCGGCCGTTGCATTAGCCACCACCCGGCCTTGCCATGCCGACAAGCGGCGCTGCGCGGCAACCGGCAGAAAACCGCCCAGCAGACGGCGCGCGCCGGCCAGTTCCATATCGCTGGAGAAGGTAAACCCGCGCACCTGCAAAGGACGCTTCTCGCCGGGAGGCACCAGCCGTTGGCACGCGCCGGACATCCGTCCGCCATCAAGCGTCAGCTCAACGGACGCATCGTGCACCTCGGCCTGCGGCTCGTTACCTTGCAACGGCACACGCCCTGAGAGCTTCAGCGTTCCCTGCGGCACCACTGTGCGCTGACCCGGCTGCACCTCCACCGCCACGTCAGCCAACTTCAAGAAAGAGGCAAGCGCAACCCCTGCCCCTTCGCGCCGGCTTGAGGCGTCCAGATAGATTGATCCCACCATCGGCGGACACGTCTTGAAGATGCGCGTGGCGTCACGGGCAAACCGTGTCAAATCGAGCTGTGCCTTGAGAGTCGCCGCGTCAAAACGGCCACTGGCATAGACATCGGCAAACGGAGCTTTGAGATGCAAGCGTTCAATCTCAGGCCACGCACCGTACGGGAAGCGCGCCTTCACTTGCAACGAGGGCTCCGGCTTGAACGTGATCGGCTGCTTCCCGACCTTCATCGCCAAATCGGACGTCACCGCGTCCGCCTGCACCTGCAACGCTGTGTCGCTCCCCTCGACCGCCACCTCGGCGCGCAGTTCGCCGCCGCTCATCGTGAAGGCCTTGGAGAGTCCGAGCGCCGGCCCGAAGTCCCGTGCTAGCGCCGCGAGTTGAATCGTGGTCTTGCCACTCACCGCCCCGGTCATCACGCCTTTTTTCTCTGCTGCCTGCAACCGGCCTTTGGCCTCAGCGCGTATCCACGGCGAAGCCAGATCGAACTGAGTGATTGTGAGCGTCTTGCCGTCAACCCCAAGATTCGCCATCAGCGCCACATCGCCGGGCGGCGACGGCTTCTCGCCCTGCGCTCCGACCGAGAGTTGGCTGACAGCCAAGCCGCCCTCGATCATCCCCAGCTTGGAACTGCGGATTGCGGCGGTCAGCGCGCCCTCCAACTTGCCGCTACGGATCCATGCGTCGCCGGTCATGTGCTGAATCAACGGCGCGAACGCTGTGATATCTACATCAACCGCTTTCAGCGTGATGCGTTCCGGCTGCTCCGTCTCGGCGCCCTTGCTTAAATCACGGATGCTCTGGATGCGTCCCTCCAACGCCACCAAACCACCGCCTATCTGCGCGCGCGTCTTCACCTCAATCGGCTTGCGGTACGAGGTTAACGCTACACGCCCCTCCACCTGCTCCGCCACGCAACGCCCCGCGCTGCCGCCGTGGATCGCGACACGACCACCCGTCACATTCAGGGTGGCTGCGATATCGACGATCGGCAGGAAGAAGGTGCCTTTCTTCTCTTTCTCCTTCCGGGCCTTTGGCTCAGCCGGCGGCGGGGGCGGCGCAAGGTCGAGGTCAAGCTCAGGCGCACTGAGCGTCACCTCGCCCAGATCAAGCACCCCGATTGGCAACAGACGTAGCAACCCGCGGTCGAACGCAACACGCTTAGCCGACATCGCGATTCCGTGCTGCGGATCGCTGAACGAGAACGCCTCCAGAACCGGCGCACGGAACCAACCCAGCGACCAACGCTCAAACGACACGCGCGCCGGTTCGGCCGCCTTGTTGATCGAAGCCAGTACCCATCGGCGGCCGCCATCCATTGAAAGCAACGTCGGGATCAGCGCCACGAGAACGACCAACGGAACCAGCAGAAACAGAATCAACTGAAGACCTCCCCGCAGACAGCCTTTCCGCTCCTCTGCCGCCTCATCCACCTCATCATCACGAATTGCATCAAATTGCATGACGATCAGCATACCACGCCCGTCTTATGGCGACAAGCGCGACCGGTACGGGTTTCAGGTTTCGGGGTTTCAGGGTTTCACTTGAGCGTTGAGCGTTGAAAGTTGGGCGTTGAACGTTATTGAAGCGCCCTCTTGCAGTGCCAAAAAAAATCTTAGTGCCCTTCGTGCCTTCGTGTGAGAAAAACAACTAACGCACTAATGAACTAATGCACTAACGAATCCTGCCACACGGCTTGCAGCCTGCGGATGGCGGTCGCAGGATCGGACACTTGATTGACCGCGCGCACCACCGCGAAGGCGGTGGCGCCGTGACGGCGCACCTCCGCGAGATTCTCTGAGTCGATGCCGCCGATCGCCACAGTCGGCACGGGTGAGGCATGGATAATCACCCCCATCTCCTCAAGACCGAGTACCGGATCGGGGATCGCCTTGGTCGGCGTGGCGAAGACCGGCCCCACGCCGATATAATCCGGCGCGTATGCAACCGCATGTGCGGCCTGCTCACGGCTGTGCGTGGAAAGGCCAAAGACTTTGCCCGTCACCGGCCAGAGCCGCCGCGCTTCATCCAGCGGCATGTCGTCCTGACCCAGATGCACGCCGTCGGCGTCGACCTCGCGCGCGATCTCGACATCATCGTTGATCACCAGGCGCGTCGCCGTACCGCGCGTGATGGCGCGCAGCGTGTGCCCGACCGCAATGATCTCATCACGCGGCGCGCGCTTCATCCGCAACTGCAACCACCTCACGCCGCACGCCACCGCCGCTTCGGCGCAACGTTCGTATCCCGTCACCGGATTCGTCAAAATCAGATACAGTCCTTGCATCTTGCATCACCCTCTCGTACGACACATTTTACATGAACACCCATTCCGACGCATTACGCGCACCGTCCGCGCGGTCAAGTGCCAAGCGTCGAACACAAATAGACGATTTACCAGCAATGTCTCGGGCGGTGCCTCAAGCAACAGCTTGATCGCTTCGGTCGCCTGCACCGTACCGATCACG
This sequence comes from Verrucomicrobiota bacterium, assembly GCA_022704125.1. Lineage (GTDB taxonomy): Bacteria > Verrucomicrobiota > Kiritimatiellia > RFP12 > UBA1067 > DUPH01. Next base: position 17,197 of record JAKJHA010000001.1, read on the forward strand.
CCCGGCAACGTACTCAGCGGCCCGCGCGGTGTGTCCTCTTCCGCCGTCGGAGGTTGCTCGAATACACAGCGGTAACAGGCGCTGCGCCCCGGAATCACCGTCATCGCCGATCCCTCGAACGCACGGATGCCGCCATGCACCACCGGCCGTCCGGCCGCATGACAGAGGTCCGCAATCAGGAATTTCGCCGCAAAGCTGTCGGTCGCGTCGATGACCACATCGTACCCCTCAATCATTTCGCGACCGTTCGCCGCCGTCAGGTGTTGCGGGATCGGCACGATCGTGACCTCGGGATTCAGCGCGTTCAGAGTATCCGCCGCCGATACCGTTTTGGGGCGTCCAAGATCAGCCGTGCGGTGCAGGATCTGGCGTTGCAGATTGCTCAATTCCAGCGTGTCGCCATCCATCACGCCGATCCGTCCCACCCCCGCCGCCGCTAGATAAAACGCCGCAGGCGAGCCGAGTCCGCCCACACCGACAACCAACACGCTGCCAGCGGCCAGACGCGCTTGTCCGGTCGCGCCGATCTCCGGCAACTCCAGATGCCGCGCGTAACGCGCTTTTTGATAAGAAGAGAGATTCATGTTTGTTTAACGCAGAGGCACAGAGACGCAGAGTTTTTTATGGTGTAACGGCGTGACCGCCGCTGGGGAGGGACGAGCGTTTGCTCGTCCGCGGGCAAGCAGACGCTTGCCCCTCCCGGTGCTCCGCAATGAAACCTGAAACCGTCCTTCCGCGCAGCGGAAGGCGGCTCGTGGGGACACTCGCCCTCCAAAAAACGCTGAACGTCGAACTCTGAACTCTGAAGTAAAAAAACTCCTAAATCCTAAATCCTAAATCCCGCCTTCCGCGCGCAGCGCAGAAGGCGGCGACAGTACCGACCGGTACGCGCTATCCCAGTTTTTGAAAACGGGGTCTAGTCCGTGCGCGCGCAACATCGTGCAGAAGGCTGTCACGTCACGACCATCCGACACCGCGAACTGTCCCGTGTCCTCAGCACGACCATCATAGCCGCCCACCGTTGTGCGGCTGCCGGCACTCATGCGATTGATACCCACCCCGGCCAGACCATCGCGAAACGCCGGTGCCTCGCGTGTCGAAAGTACCAACGTGGTCTCCGGCAGACAAATGCGGAACGCAAAAATGAGCTGCGCCAGCCAACGGTCGCCGACCGGATGCGGCGCTTGAAAGCCCCCCGCCTCAGGCCGCAACCTGGGAAACGAAACAGAGAACGCTGCGCGCCAGAAACGCTGTTGCAACACGCGGACATGCCGGAAGAGCGCGAGTGCGTCGGCCAATGGATCGGCCAGTCCCAGCAACGCGCCAAGCCCCACGCTCGCGACACCGCCGGACAGCGCACGCGACGGCGCGTCCAATCGCGCCGCATAGTCGCGCTTCGGACCCCACCGGTGGAAACGTTCATAGGCATCGGGATCATAGGTCTCCTGATAGATCGTCACGCCGGTGCAACCGGCCTCCGCCAGCGCGCGATACTCGTCAACCGTCATCGGGAATGCTTCCACCGTGACCTCGTGAAAGAGACGCGCCGCCATGCGCACGCCCGCAAGCAGATAGTCGAAACCGGCGTGCGGCGTACGTTCGCCCGTCAGCAGTAGCACCTGCTCGAAGCCCAACCGCTTCAGCGCGGTCAACTCGCGTTCGATTTCGTCGGGTTCCAACCGATGACGCACTTGGTCGCGATCGGCGGCAAACCCGCAGTAAGCGCAACCGCCGGAGCAGTAATTCGAAAGATACAACGGCGCGTAGAGCTGGATCGTGCGACCGAACTGGCGGCGCGTCAAAGCCTGTGCCCGTTGCGCCATGGCCTCCAGCCAGCGCGTCGGCTCCGCGCGCACCAGCGTGACAAACGCCGCTTCGTCGGGCTCTTCTGTAGTCAGCGCGGCGGCGACCGCCCGCGCATCTGGCGGTGGCAACTCCAACCAAGGACGCGGATCCAGTTCGCGGGGCATGTCGCCGCGCGGCGATGATGAGACCGCATTCACACGCGCTCCCCTCCTTGCAGAAAGGCGGTCAATGGACTGCTAGCCTGCGCCTCCTGTCCCACGGGCATGAGGCCGGCTCGCCGGGCGCTACGACCGGCCGCCACCGCCTGCGCAAAGGCCGCAGCCATGGCCGGCGGATCGCCGGCATCGGCCACCGCCGTGTTAACGAGCACTGCGTCACAGCCCATCTCCAACGCGGCGGCGGCCTGCGACGGCGCACGCAGTCCCGCATCCACGATCACGGGGATGCACGCCTCGCGCACAATGATCTTCAGCAACTCGGCCGAGGCCAGCCCCTGGCCGCTGCCGATCGCTGCGCCCAGCGGCATGACCGAGGCACAGCCGACCTCTTCGAGGCGTTTGGCCAAAACCGGGTCGGGGGGGATGTACGGCATCACCAGCCAGCCATCGGCCGCCAGCACGCGTGCGGCCTCATAGGTCTCGATCGGGTCGGGCATCAGGTGGCGCGGATTGGGGTGGATTTCGACTTTGACCAAACGGCTGCCGCACAACTCGCGTGCGATGCGCGCGGCCTGAATCGCCTCCTCAGCGTTACGCGCGCCCGACGTGTTGGGCATCAACGTGACACCCTCCATCGCCAACAACGGCGTCAGTAGCGCATCGTCCGGGCGATCGCGGTCAAAGCGCCGCAGTGCCACAGTCACGATCTGTACACCTGACGCGGCCACGGCGCGCGCCATGACGTCGGCACTGGCGAATTTACCTGTCCCTAACAGTAGGCGTGAAGTGTAGGCGTGATCGCCCAACACCAAAGCATCATCTTCTTGATTCATGTTTCGTTGTCCTTTTCATCACATCAGCCGCCGCCCGCGAAGGTCAACAGTTCCACACGGTCGCCCTCGGCGAGTGCCGTGGTGGCCTGTTCGGCGGCGGGCACCACGCGGTCATTCACCACGGCGGCCACGCGCACAGCGGGTGCTTGTTCAGCAATCAATTCCGATACAAATCGCGCCACGGTCTCGTAAGGTTCGCCATTCAGCAAAATTTTCATCGTTGCACTCCTCCCGACGGCGCCGGAAAACAAAAAAGGAATGCACGCCGGTCGGGTGCATTCCCTGTCTGAGTCTCCCTTCGCCGGCATGATCCGGATCAGGTTCTGCGGGTGTGATCTCAGCTCTTCCGCGCGGAAGAACACCCCGGCCGTTTGGTGTCACAGCGTACGCCAGCGGGTCCGGATTGTCAATCCGGTTTGAAACGCCTATAATGCGGCATGAAAAAAATTCTGCTGACACTTGCTTTTCTGGTGGCCGTCTCAACGGCCACGGCTGATCCCACACAGCTTTTCAACGGGCGCGACCTCACGGGCTGGAAAGTCGCCGATTTGTTTGAAAGCGGCAAGGTTGAGGTGCTGCCGGACGGCTCTGTCGAGTGCGGTTTCGGCAATCCTATGACCGGCATCGCCTATACCAACACGCCGCCGCGCATGAACTATGAACTCTCCCTGCAAGCCGTTCGCGTCCAAGGCGCAGATTTCTTCATCGCGCTCACCCTGCCGATCGAAACCAACTATTGCACCATCATCATCGGCGGTTGGGGCGGCAGTCTGTGTGGCATCTCGTCCGTCGATTACATGGACGCCTCGGAAAACCAGTGGAGCGAAAGCATCAACCTTGAGAACGAGCGCTGGTACACCCTGCGTGTGCGCGTCACGCCCGGCGTCTTGCAGGTCTTTCTCGACGAGACGCTTTTCACCGCCCGCGTGGAAGGACCGCCGTCACGCTTCAGCCTGCGATCGGGCAGCGACATCGACAAGACGGGGCCGCTGGGCCTCGCTACCTACCGCACCAAAGCCCGTTGGCGTAATTTCACTCTCACGCCGATCACGGAATTGGGGCCCAAGGACAAGCCGATGCTGGACGAGTGAGCCGCCGCCCGCTCAGTACGTGACCCAGCGCACGCCGCCCACCACCAGCCGCACACGGCTGTTGCGCTCGGCGTTGATGCCGATCATCACGGCTGTGATCTCGGTCGGCGACAGCTTCCCGTCGGCATCAGGGCGCGAATGCGTGCCCCATATCGCCTTGTCAAAAAAGGCCGTGAGCGTCTGCCGTCCTCGCCGGGAAAAGTCGTACGGCAACTCGCACAGGTAGCACGAGCCCCCCGCCTCGACAAACTGCACACGCAACGTACCCGTGCCTTCCAGCACCTCGACCTCGGTCTGCATACCGTCAGCCCCTTCCGGCGGACGCTCCGTCGCGGCAAGTGTGAGTCGAGGGTAACCCCACGGGTCTTGGTTGCCGAACCGCATGTCGAAGGCCATGCCGCTGTCTTGCAGTGCATGCGTCATCGTCGCGCCGCCCACAATGTTATCGGCCCAAGCCGCGGGATCGGTCACCGAGGCGATCTCTCGTACATGCGACGGCGTCACGGCGGTCGCCGGACAGGCCAACCGGAATGCGAGCCGGGGCTGTCCTGCCGCGCCGAAATCGCCGTGCAGACGTACCGGCACACCGAAGACCGCCTGACGGCCGGCCTGCGCCGGGATCACGACCTTGAGCGCCATAACCTGACGCTCCATCGGACGCAGTTCAATCTTCTCCGTCGGCAGCGTCACGCGCCATCCCTCCGGCACGACATCGACCTTCAAACTGCCGCGCACGGTCGCTTCGCTGAAATTGTAGAGCGCGACTGGCACCTGTTTTTCTGTATCCAGTCCCACCTCATACGCCTGAATGTCGAGCCGTGATTGCGCTTGCGGCATCACAACCTGAAACACCACCGGCGAAGGCGCAAGCGAATCCGATGAAGGCGCTGGTGACACACGCAACGGCTTCTCCACCGCAAACTGTTCGCCCGCGCCCGACGGCAGCACCGCAAAAAACGGTGCTTCTGTCAACATCGCCGGTACACCATCACGCAGCGGTCGCCCGTATCCATCGTAGACCGCCTCGACTGTCACGCCGCGCAGCATGTCAGTCGGCGTCTGGCCCTTGTCGGCCCAAGCGACCAGAACATCGCGCGCCGCGCCGTCCGGTCGTGCACGGAAAGCGTAGACGCGCGCTGCGCCGTTGGTCATGCGTCCCAACGGCTGCGCGCCAGCCAACAGTCGCCCTGTAGCGGCCAGCGCGAGATAACCACGGCGCGGTGTAAGATCGCGACGCAACAGACCAAACTGTATCTGTCCTTCACAGTAGTTACCGAGGATGAAAAAGTAGTGCTGCGACACGCCCGCAAAAAGACTTGTCGCGAACGACTTCGGCACAAAGCGCGCCTGACGCACTTCTTCCGCTTCCGGCAGATCGCCGTGCTCACCGTTCCACCGCACATGAATCCCGCACTCGCTGAGCCAGATCGGACGCCCGCACGCGCCCTGACGGGCGGTCTCGAATTCGCTCGTATACTTTTCGACGCCGCTGTAGGTGTGGTTGTTGTAGGTGTCGTAATACGGCCAGGCCCCACCCTCGATCACGCCCTCTACGTGCAGCGCTGACCCCGACCCGGCGTAGACGTTCCAGCACACGGTCAGCGACGGATCGCCCGCTTTAAAACCGAGATACGATGCTTTCTGCAACGCGACCATCTCGTCGATGAGATGCCCGCCAAAACCGGGGATGTTGGCCTCGTTCCAAGGTTCCCACGCCTGAATGACGCCTTTGAAGCGTTCAGCCATCGCGCGACAGAAACGGAACGAATCACGCAGGTCACGCGGAAAGCGCTTGTAGGGCTTGCCCTCCTCCAGCCGCGGCATTTGCGCCCACGACGGCGTGCTGTGATAGACCTGCAACACCTCAAGCCCCGCGCCGCGCAGAATACGCGCCGAATCGTCATAACGCGTCGCCGCATAGAACTCGCCGGGCGCGTGCTCAAGATCGCCCCACGTCAACCGGTCCCGCACACCGCTCACGCCCGTCAGCGCCGCGAGACTGGCGAATGCCGCCATTTTACGGCGGTCCCGCTCCGGCTCACCCGTGCGTGTGAACCAAGCGTTCGCGGTATCAATCCGAATCGGCGAGTCAGACGGGACGGGCACTGCCAGCCGCTTCAACACCGCTGCGGTCGTCCAGGCGACCGGCTTGCCAGCGCCATCAAGCCCTTCGATCCGGTACCAGCCCACCGGCTGCCGCCCCAGTTCGACGTGCGTCATTCCCGCTTTGTACGCGCCCCGCGCGACGTTCTTACCATCGAGATCACGCGCCTCCCAACTCACCGCCTTGTCAAAGCCGGCTGGCAACACGACGCGCACCTCATCCTTTTCAGTGCAGACATTACCTGGCCGCTCCGGCAGGGGCAACGGTACCGTCGTCGCCATACACGCGCCTCCGTACACACACAACAACACCTGTGCAAACGTCTTCATCATCTTTGGTTTCCTGATAGAGAGGTTTTAGCGATCATCGGCATCAACGAAGATCCGAGCCGTCACTGCGGGGAAGCCGCCAAACGAGGCTCTTGCAAAACCCCTCGTGGCATGGGCGTCCCGCCCATGAGGCAAACACGGGCAAGATGCCCGTGCCACACCCCTCGTGGCATGGGCGTCCCGCCCATGAAAGAGCAGCAAGGTTTTGCAAGAGTCGTCAAACGTTTTACTAGTTCGTCCGGTGACAGAGAACTCGCTGCATAGCGCATTGTACCGGGGAGGGTGGCCGGATCGGTCAGCGCGTTGCCGAAGAGATCGGTCCAGCGGATGGCAGGATCTTGGACAAACGGCAACTTGGCGTCGCGTCCACCGCAGAGCACCGCGCAGCTTCCGCCGCGACCCGCGAAGAGATAAACGAAGCGGTTCGCGCCCAGATCGACTTTGCGCACGAACGGCTTGCCTTCCAGCGAACGCGTGAGGTGGGAATAGGCAGCCAGCCCCGGATGCGGATAGCCGTCCGCTCCCAACAACACCATGAAGCTCGGCGCGGTGGCGAGGGATGAGTAACCGTGCGCCGTGTAAAGGAAGACCTTGGCTATCTTCTGCGCCAGCAGACTGACGGTGTAGCGGCAGTTCCTCTCAGCCAAGTTGACCGTATCCTCTTCCGGCTGCCAAGTGATGGTGTGTTTGTACAGGCCCGTCATGCGCTGCTCGCCTCTGCCGGAGCCTGTGCTACCACCCTGTCCCTCGCTCATGTAGATCGGCTTGCCGCCCGCGTTCGGGAACTTGTCGAAGATTTCACCGACCGCATAGTGATAGGCCTGCGCCACGCTGTCATCCGCGAGGCATGTCGCGTTCTTGGTGTAGAGGTGGAAGTCGATGGTATCGCACACCTCCATGCCTCCGGCGGCAAGCACACCCGCCGTCCACAACTGACCGCTCCCGCCGCCTGTGGAATTGAATCCGGCGACCTTGATGGTGGGGTCCACGGCCTTGACGGTCCGGTAGGCTCCGCGACAAAGCTCCGTGAAATCGCGCTCGGCGTCATCCTTCCCGAAGAACTTCGCGTCCTTTCCCGACTTCCACCATCCGCCCCAAGGCTCGTTCCAGACGAAATATTCGTCGATCACCCCTTTGTAGCGCGTGACGAACGTTTTCACATAGGCGTTGAACTCTTCATTATTTTTCGGGCGCATGAATTTTTCAAAGTACCCCATGTGCTTGCAGCCCAAGTCGTCGTAGTGCGAAGCCCACGCCGGCGTGGTTCCCAACTGCGCGAAAATCTTGATCCCGTTTTTACGGTAACGCTGGAGGTCCGCGTCCATGAAGGTCCACTCACCTTTTTTCTTCTCAAGATTCCACCAGCCGCAGTACTCGGTACCGGCGTCGTGCAGGCGCGCCCAGTTGATGCCGCACGCTTTCATCATACGGATGGTCGACTCCAAAGCGATAAAGTGACAGCCGAAGGGTGAGTCCGGTGCGTCCTGCCCCCAGAAAACCGGACGTTCCAACCGCGTCATCACGATCTCGTTGTAGGGCGAGATGCGCGTGCCGTCGCGCTCCACCCACGCCTCGATCCGGAATTGACCGAGGGGCCGGGCGGGAAAAACGTCGAACCGCAACGTGCCGTCAAACTGCTCCGATCCTGCCGGCACGCGCAGATCTGCCAGCGGTACGCTTGTTCCGTAAAGGTCTGTCACGCAACTTTTCAGTACCGCGCCGCCTGCCTCGCCTGTCACGCAGAAACGCACTTCGGCGCACTCATCTGCGAACCGAATACGCGTCTCGGCAATCTCGGAGGTTCCCGGAGCGAGCGCCACCTCGCAGGCGCGGTCCTTCAGGTCGGCGGCCGCCGAATCAGCGAACGCACGCAAGGCGTCCAAGCGGAAGGTTCCGCTCCCGGTGAAACGCAGACAGAAACAGAGTGCCTCGCCGGGCAGCACGAAAGCCAGCTTGGCCGTCTGCCAACCGTTTGAAGGCGTCAGCGTCTTGCCGCCCATGGCACGACCGTCACGCATCAGTTCCACGCGACACGCATTATCGGCTTGATATGCGAACGTGATCGTGTGGGGCTTGTCCGGCTGATTGGTTTGGAAGGGCTCGGAGTACAGCGCGAACCCCTCGCCGGATGTGACGACAAGCGAAGGGACGCCCCCTTCACCGGGATGCGCGGTGTCGGCTCCGTAGGTGGCGGTACGGCTGTCGCGGTCGATGTTCCAACCACAGGGCAGCCCCAACGGGAAGCGGCTGTTGCGGAAGAAGTTCTTCACCGAGGCGTCCGGACGCGGCACCGTGGCAGCAAGCTCCTCTTTGCTGAGACGCGCCAGTTCCACCGAGGCAATGTCCGTAATGCCGCCGCCCAAGTAGAAAAAGATCGCCACACGTGATTCGCTGCGCTCCCGTGTCTGGATGACGAAGCGCCGTTCCTTCCATCCGTCGGCAGGCAGGAACTCCGCCGTGCCGAAACTCCGATAGGGCGCGCCCACCTGACGCAGACCGAACTGAAGGGGGGCGGCGTGCGGGCGGGCCGTCACAACCAGCTCGAACACGCCCGGCAGCGCGATCTCGCCGCCACTGATCGAGAACTGCACAGCCGAATCGATCTTTTCCGTATGGAACCGCAAAAATATGCGCCCGTCTTCCGTGAGCCGTTCCGTACGCGCCACAGAGGCGTTCCACGCGGCGAAGTTCTCGCTCACCCTCGGTGGCAGCGTGCCTTGAAAGCGGCCGATCTTTTCGTACGAGCAGGCTCTTCCTTCCTGTCCAAAATCTACGCGGAACACCGTTTCTCTGGCTTCCGCCAACTGCATCCATCCCGCGCAGAAAGCCACGCCGATCAGCATTGTGAGCCATCGTTTTGAGTGAGTCGTCATCGTTTCTCCCTGAGTTCTGTGGGCGGCGTTTACGCCACCATCTCGCGCCCTTGCGCCCTTTTACATACCCCGAACTGTAACCCCTAAATCACTTTGGAACAAGCGCTTTCTGCGGGAGCGCAAAGTCGCCGTCCATTGTGACTGGCAACTGGAAGACATCGCCCTTCTGATTGCAGAAGTAGAGGCGTGACGCGGACGGTTTGCGTCCGTGTCCATCCGCCCAATAGCCGTAGAAATCGGGGTGGGCATTTACCGGACGGCGCACGTAGGTGTGGTTCATCTCGCTGTTGGCCGTCATCTGTCTGACCTTTCGCCATGTGGCTCCCGCGTCCTCAGTCAACCACATCGCGATCTCTCCGCCGGGATTGTACGGCTGCGGTCCCAGCTCGGTCGGACCGATGATGCGCCATGTGGTGTCGCTCTCGATATACACCGGACCGGTATCGTAATTGTTGCCCGAGACGATGCCGGTAAAGCGTTCCTGCCACTCCGTGCCGGTCCAGCGCACGGTGCGCCATTCACGGGGACCGTTGGCCGGGCCGGACTGGTATCCTTTGCTCAGCACGAACAGGATGATCGGGTTTCCTTTGGAATCGAACTGCACGTCCTTGATGTAGCAGTTGCGGTTCTTGCTTTCGTACTCCAGCACCAGAGCGGGATTGTCTTTGCTGACAAGCGGCGTCTCAAGTACCTGCCCGTCGGCCGTCTTCCAGGTCGCGCCGAAATCATCGCTTTCCATGTAGTACACGTTCGTGCGCCAGTTAAGCCCTTTGCCTTTAGGATGCTGGTTGAAGGCGATGCCGGTTTTCTTGTCCTTCCACTGCCAACTGATCTGATAGTGTCCCTCCTCAAAGTAAGCGGTCTGCTTGCGCTCGCTCCATTCGGTACCTTCCGGATTGCTGGTCATATAGTAGTTGCCACGTCCCCTCACATACCATGTATGGACAAAGAGAAATCCCTTGCCGGGGTAGTAGAAGGGTTCGGGATAGGAGAAGTTGCCGCTCCACATGAGTTGGAACGCCTCGATGTCGTACGGCTTGACGCTGCGCGAAATATAGGAGGGACGCCCGCGGCCGTGGCTGCTGGAGAAAATCCAGATGTAGCCCTTGTCATCCAGATTGATCACCGGGTTGTCATGCGCATCGTCGGTTTTTTTGTCGAGCAGACAGACGGGCCTGGCCACACGCCCCGTCTTATGGTCATAGTACGAGATCATGTGCAGGAGCGTGCGGTTACCTACATCGGTGCCGCCGTAACAGAAGAAGGTCTTGTTGACCGCGGGCGCATACCAGGCCATCGGAATATGCTTGGCGCAATAGGTGCCGAGGCCGCCGCTGTACTTGTAGACGTACTCGTCCCCCGAGGGTTGATTGAAGTACCAGATACCACGGAAACCATCCAGCTTGCGATTAAGGAGAACGGTCAGCATCGGCTGGAACTTCACGAGGTCAGCCCCGCCTTTCACCCGGTTTGCGATTGTCGTGTCAGTCGAATGGGTCTGCCAGTGCGCAATCAGCTCACGCGACTGATCCTGCCACGCCTCCTCTCCGGCAAGACATCGCGCCTCAGTCGCGTCGAGCGCGCGGTTCCAGATGCGGATGTCGGTCATGTTGCCTTTGAGTATGCGTTCCTCTTGACCGTCGATCACACCGACCGTCAGCGGATACGCGAACACCGTCCGTTTCAGCGGGATCGCCTGCTGCCCCTCCAGCACGCCGTCACGATAGATCTTCGCCGTCTTGCCGTCATAGGTTCCCAGGTAGTGGGTCCAAACGTTCGGTTGCGGCGGCTTCGCTGTGGCGTATCCGTAACGGCCCGGTTCGCCCTCGACCAACATCCGCACCGCGCCCTTGTACAGGTAAAACGAAAAGTCCTGATTCGGCTTCCCCAATGTGAGGAACATCTGCGGACGCACGGCGTCCGTAACCCTGACCCACGCGGCGACCGAGAACCCGTCCACCTTCAGGACAGTCTGGATGTTGCTCACGCTGAAACCGGTTTGCCCGTCAAACGGATACCCCGCCTGTTTCGGCACGGCCCATACGGAGGCCGCCGCCAACACGATCACCGCTACCAACATGATTCCCCTCATATAGTCCTCCCGTTGCATTGTTTGCATTAAACACGGAAAGCTTTGGGAGACGCAACCCTTTTTTGGTTTGGAACGAGCGCTTTCAGAGGCGGTTATGTTACACTCTCTCTCATGCAAGCGCTTCCCTATTGCCTGAACATCCACCCCGGCGAGAGTCTCGCCGCTGTTTGTGATGCCATCACGACGCACGCGGTCGCGGTCAAGGCGCGCGTCTCCCCTGCTCACGCCTATCCGCTCGGCCTGCGTCTCTCTAACGCTGCGGCCCAAGAACTGCTCGCCCCCTCCGCGCTGTCGCTGGAAGACTTCGAGGAGTTGCTCGCCCAGCACGATCTGACCGTCTCCTGCATCAATGGTTTTCCGTACGGTGCATTCCACGGTACCGCCGTCAAGACCGCCGTTTACGAGCCAGATTGGTCGAAGCCTGAACGGCTCGCCTACACCGGTCGCCTCGCCGGGATTCTTTCCTTCTTACTGCCTGAAGGCGCGACCGGCAACATTTCGACCGTGCCGATCGGCTACCGGAATCCGAGTCCGACAGAAAGCGGGAAGAGAGCAGGCGCCGAAGAGCAGCGGATGGCGGTGTGTGTGCGGCAACTCGTCGTTATGGCGAGGATACTCAATGACCTTTCAGTCCATGAAAACCGCGAAGTCGTTCTCGCGCTGGAGCCTGAGCCCGACTGTCTGCTAGAAACCACGGACGATGTCATCCACTGGTTCGAAGACGAGTTGCTCTACCAAGGAATCCGCTGGCTCAGCAACAACCGCCAGCGCACGCGCGACGAGGCTGAAGCGCTACTGCGCCGCCATATCGGCATCTGTCTGGACACCTGTCACTTCGCGGTGGCTTTCGAGGACCCGCTGACCGCGCTGACCCGTTTCGAATCCGCCGGTCTGCGCGTCGCGCGCATTCAGCTCAGCGCCGCGCTGCGCACCACCGTTTCAGAAGACGCCCTGCAACGCCTGCGCGCCTTCATCGATCCGGTCTATCTGCACCAGACCAAGATCCGACTGCCGCGAGGCCAGATCGTAGCGTACCCCGACCTGACCGAGGCCACGCTGGACGCCGCGTGCGAACAGACCGACTGTGAACTGCGCACGCACTTTCATGTGCCGCTCTACTTCGAGGGCGACGGCGTGCTGGCCTCGACCCACACCGACCTCACACCCGCTTTCTTTGAGCACGTCCGGGCGCGCCGCATCCCGCTTGAAGTCGAGACCTACACCTTTGACGTCCTGCCGCCCGACCTGCGCGCCCAGACAGTGGTCGACAGTTTGGTGCGCGAGTTAGAATGGGCTTCCCGCGTTGCGCGCGGAGTTTGAATTTAGGATTTAGGAGTTAGGAGTTTTTTCACTTCGGCGTTCGACGTTCTCCCGTTCTGTGGGCGGCGTTTACGCCGCCGGACGAGCGACGCTCGTCCCTCTCGGCGCTGCGCGGCGGATTGGTTTTTAATCGCAACAGCACCCCCGCCGATCACTGTCACTCTTTCTCTGCGTCCCCGCCCTCTTCGTCCAGTTCGCCGGTCGCATCCAAGATGCGCGCGGCCTCGACATACATCGGGTGCTCCTTGTCCTTATAGATCTCTTTCATCATCGGCACCTTGATGTCCTCGTCGTGGTTCAACCCGTCAGAAAAAATCTCATCGAGAATGTCCGGATCGATGGTTTTGTCAAAAAGAATCGGATACAAGATCGGGAACTGCTCTTCCGGCAACAGGTGCAGCGCCGTCTGGATGCCGTCCATTTGATCTCTCTTGTCAAGTTTGGCAAACTCGCGCTTAAAGGCGATGGCTTCCTCGGCGGTGGGCGCTCTGGTCTTTTCAGACAGCGTGTCGATAAAGTTTTCCCAAGCCTCGATAACCTTAATGCGATCCTCCGTCATCTCCTCCGCTTGAGAAGCCGGAGTAGCCGTCTTCGAGTCCGGTGCACCCTGTCCCGCCCGCACACGCTCTGTGCGTTGACCCGCCGGCCGCTGATGCGGCGACACACGCGCCGACGGCTTTTTCGGATCGGTCGGAGTGAGTGCCTTGGCGACGGGCTGCTTCGCGACGTCCGTCTCCGGCTCTGGTGTTTTCGAGCGCAGAGCCACAAACCCAATAACGGCCGCCACCAACGCAACGACCGCCAACCCGAGCCAAACTGTTTTTTTATCGCGCATCGTGCAACTCCTTAAACAAAAAAGCCAGCGACTTCCACTTCCGTAAACCGCTGGCATATCCGATTAGGTGGCACCCCCTAGGGGAATCGAACCCCTCTTTCCAGGATGAGAACCTGATGTCCTAGCCGATAGACGAAGGGGGCAGTGCCTAAAAATGAACTATGGTGCACCCGGAGGGATTTGAACCCCCACACCTCTCGGCATAAGAACCTGAATCTTACGTGTCTGCCAATTCCACCACGGGTGCGAATGAGAAAAGGAGTATGCCAAAACCCCCTCATGTCGTCAACCCCCCTGCTTCTTTTTTTCATCTTGGGCACTTGACTTCCCCCTCGGTAACTCGCTATAGTGGCACCTGTTTCTGAAGCCAACGTAGCTCAGCTGGTAGAGCAGATCATTCGTAATGATCAGGTCGTCCGTTCGATCCGGATCGTTGGCTCCATTTTTAACCTCGAAAACCGGTGGTTGTTGTTTTCGGGGTTTTTCTGTTTCGGGGGCCACTACCATGCACGCACCCTGTCCGCCAGAGCGGCGGCGCTTCATTACTTCTGTGCTCGTGCCTGACCGCGTGGGCCTGCTGCGCGATGTCACGCGGGGTGTCTTTTCGCTGGAAGGCAACATCGGCGGTATCCGCCAGACTGTTGTGGACGGCTTTTTTAACTTGGTCTTCACCTCGGAGCATCCGTCTCAAGTGACGCCGGAGGCTCTGCGCGCGTTGCTGAATTCAACCTTGGAGTCGGAAGCGGTCGTGACCGTGCTCGACAGCCCTGAGGTTGTACCGGCTGCCGTGCCCCGGGGTGCGCGGTTCGTGGTGACGACGCGCGGCGCGGACAAGCCGGGTACGATTTTCACCATCACCTCTTTTCTGGTCGACCACAAGATCAATATCGAAGACTGGATGGTTGAGGAAGAGGACGGCAAGGTCGTCTATATCGCGCAGGTCGTAGTGCCCGAAACCGCAGACTTCCGCCTGCTGCAAGAGGCGTTCCGCGACGCCATGGCAGCACACGGCCTGACCGCGCTCCTCTGCCACGAAAACATCTTCAGAGCCACCAATGAAATCGGCCCGATCAAAGCCCTGATCGAGGAAACGCCCAACGCAAAAGCCACTCCCATGCCCTCGTGCGAAAGGAGCGGCAAGTGAATTGTCCATAAAATCAACAATGTCCACAGAGTCCACCATAAGCGATACCGATCCCGATTTCGATACCGATCCCGATGGAATGAAACCTTGACCCCCATCCCCTGAAACCTGAAACCCCGAAACCCTGAAACCCGAAACCCCGAAACCAAGCCCCCTATGCTCGCCCGACAAGCTGTCCTTTCAACCATCCGCATGGTGCGCGAGGAAAACCTCGACGTGCGCACCGTCACGTTCGGCATCAACCTGAATGTCTGCGCCAATCCCGATCCTGACCGCCTCGTCGAGGCGGTTTACGCGCGCATCGTCGACAAGGCCGGCAGCCTTGTGCGTTTCTGCAACGAGGTTAGCGACAAGTACGGTCTGCCGATCGTCAACAAGCGCATCGCCGTCTCGCCCGCCAGCCAGTTGCTGGAGGGCCACAGCGTCGAGACCGCCGTGCGCCTCTGCCAAGCGCTCGACGCCGCTGCAGAGAAGGTCGGGATCGACCTGCTGGGCGGCTTCACCGCGCTGGTACAACGCGGTATCACGCCGGGCGAACGCACTTTGATCGAGTCGCTGCCGCAGGCATTGGCCGCCACGCACCGCGTCTGCTCCTCCTTTAACGTGGGCACCACCAAAGCCGGCATCCATGTTGACGCGGTGAACCTGATCGCGCGCAAGTTGATCGAAACCGCCGAGATGACGCGCGCAACACGCGGCTTCGGCTGTGCCAAGGTCGTGGTTTTCGCCAACATGCCGGAGGACAACCCCTTCATGGCGGGCGCAATGCTCGGAGCGGGCCAGCCGGAGTGCGTCATCAATGTCGGCGTCAGCGGCCCCGGCGTGGTCAAGCGCGCGGTCGACCGTCTGGTGCAGCACGACCCTGCCGCGACGTTGGACGAGATCGCCGAGGAGATCAAACACACGGCGTTTCGCGTGACGCGCACAGGCGAGTTGATCGGACACGAAGTGGCCGACCGTCTGGGCGTCCCGTTCGGCGTGGTCGATCTCTCGCTCGCGCCGACACCGCGCGTGGGCGATTCGGTCGGCGAGATCTACCAGAGCATGGGTGTGGGCCGCATCGGTGCGCCGGGCACCACCGCCGCCGTGATGCTGCTCAACGACGCGGTCAAGAAGGGCGGTTCCTTCGCCTCCAGCGCGGTCGGCGGGCTCTCCGGCGCCTTCATCCCGGTGATGGAGGATCATGTGCTCTCTAAGGCGGTGGCTGACGGCACGCTGACGCTGGAGAAGCTAGAGGCGATGACGGCAGTCTGCTCGGTGGGCCTCGACATGATCCTGCTGCCGGGCAGCACCACAGCCGAGACGCTGGCAGGCATCATTCTGGACGAAGCGGCGATCGGCATCACCAACCGCAAGACCACCGGCGTGCGCGTGATCCCCGTGCCGGGCGCGCAGCCCGGTGAGTTCGTGGACTTCGGCGGCCTCTTCGGCTCGGGCGTGGTCACGCAGCCCGCCAGTCCGGAGGGCGCGGAAACCTTTGTCAATCGCGGCGGACAGATTCCCGCGCCCATTCACAGCCTAAGTAACTAACCATGCCGGAAGAGCGCCAGACACGTTTCAACCAGGCCGAGACGGTGATCCGTATCGCGCTGGCGGTGAACGCCCTGCTGATGGTGGCCAAGCTGCTGGCGGGACGCCTAGGCCACTCCGAAGCGCTCTTTGCCGACGGTGTGGAGAGCGCCTGCGATCTGGCCATCTCGGCGGCTGCGTTGGCCACGATGCGCTTCAGCCGCCAGCCGTTCGACCGCCAGCATCCCTACGGCCACGGACGCGCCGAGAGTCTGGCGGCCTTCCTTGTCGGACTGGTGATCATCGCCACCAGCGCGCTGATCCTCTACGGCGCCGTCATCACGATCGCCTCCGGAGACATCCCGCGTCCGCGCCTCTACACTCTGGCGGTGGCGGCTGCGACCATCCTCCTCAAGGAAACGCTGGCACGAGCCACTTTCCGGCAGGCAAGGATCATCGGCAGCCCGATGCTGAACGCCCTGGCGCAGGATCACCGCAAGGACGCCCTGACCTCTATCGGCACCCTGCTGGGGTGCGGCTGCGCCTTTCTGGGATGGCGCTTCATGGACCCGTTCTTTGCCGGCTTGACCGGTCTGCTGATTGCGCATGTGGGAATCAACACCGTGCGCGGGGCGACACAAGACCTGATCGACACCGCGCTGCCCGAGGAGCGCCTCAATGCTATCAGCGCCGTCGCTGCCGCCGTCGAGGGCGTGGAGCATGTCCACGAGATCCGCGGCCGCAGCTCGGGACAATACATTATTCTGGATCTCAAACTGGAGATGGATCCCGAGATGACCGTCGCACGGTCACACGAGATCGCCACCGAAGTCAAACGCCGCATCTTCGAGGCCGACGCCAGCGTGGGCGATGTCATGATCCACATCAACCCCCACGACGATCCCAATCACACGGATCTGATCAGGCTGTAGCGAGCGGCCAGCGCCGCGGCCGCGGCCGCGCGCGGATTATAGGATTTAGGATTTAGGATTTAGGAGTTAGGAGTTAGGATTTAGGAGTTAGGAGTTCAGTAAGTGCCAAACGGCTCCAGACAACGCTCCAGAATGCCCTGCATGTAGGCGATCAGCACTCCGTAGTTGACGATCGGCACGCCCGCGGCCTTGGCCTGATGGATGCGGTAGCGCATCTCGCGGCGGTTGAGCATGCAGCCGCCGCAGTGGATAATGAGCGCGAAGCGTGACAGGTCACGCGGATAGGTCATGCCGCTGGTGTGCTCGAAGACAAGGTCACGGCCGGTGTGCTGACGCAGCCAGCGCGGAATCTTGACCGTGCCGATGTCATCGCACTGCCGATGGTGCGTACAGCCTTCGGCAATCAGGATGCGGTCGCCGTCCTCCAGCGCCGCAACCGCCCGCGTGCCGCGCACCTGCTCCGCGAGATCACCCTTGTAACGCGCGAAGAGCATTGAGAACGAAGTCAGCGGTACCTCGCGCGGGGTTTCAGCCGCGACCTTGGCGAATACTTGGGAATCGGTGATCACCATCCGTGGCGGATGGGCGAGCGCGGCGAGTGCTGCGCGCAGTTCGACCTCGCGCGTGACCAAAGCCAGTGCGCCGGCCTCCAGGATGTCGCGCACGGTCTGTTGTTGCGGCAGGATCATGCGCCCCTTGGGCGCGGCGGCGTCGATCGGCGTGACCAGCACGACCACGTCCCCCGGATGCAGCAGGTCGCCGATCAACCGGGCGTCGTCAGCGTCGTCCGGCACGGCTTCGGCCAGCGCCCGCTTGAGTGCCTCAATACCCGCGCGGGTGGTGGACGAGACCGTCAGCACCGGCGCCCCGCTCATTTCGGCGGCTTGGCGCAACGCATCAGGCGAAGGAGTCTGGAGGTCAGCCTTATTGAAGACCGTCAGTAGCGGAATACCCTTGGCGCGCACCAGCGTGAGGATGTCGCGCTCACACGCGCCGATCCCGGATTCCGCCTCCAGCACCAGAATCGCCACATCGGTCTTGTTAAGTACATCGCGTGTGCGTTCGATGCGTAGCACCCCCAGTGCGCCCTCGTCATCCAAGCCGGGGGTGTCAAAGATCACGACCGGACCGAGCGGCAGGAGTTCCATCGCCTTGGAGACCGGATCAGTGGTGGTGCCCTTGATTTCAGAGACGATGGCGACTTCCTGGCCGGTGAGCGCGTTGATCAGACTCGATTTGCCGACATTGCGTCGGCCAAAGAGCGCGATATGCACGCGCTCGCCTTGCGGGGTGGTGTTGAGGCTCATGACAGATGGTAAAGAGTGTCTGGTTGAAAAGCCCCAGTGTAAATGCGCCCGCCCCGCGCCGTCAATGGTTTGTGGTTGGTCGATAGAATCGAAGGAATCGACGAAATCGAATCATTCGAATCTTTCGATTCCACCGATTCTGCCGGTGTCCTGAAAAAAATCGGGATGTTACGTTTTCGTGTTGCGGTCTCGCTGCATACTGTGGTATGCTCCCCGTCACGGTAACAGTACAGCTTGCGCAGGGCATGGAGCCCGCGTCAACCGGAGTTGTTTTATGCCCAAATTCGCATATATCGCTGTGGATTCCGCGGGAAAAGAGAGCCGCGGCACAATCGAAGCCCCCAACCAGGCGCAGGCCGTCGCTAAAGTGCGCGGCATGGGTCTTTTCCCCACGGCGATCGGAGCGGCCGGCGGGTCTGAGGGGGGGGGCGCTGCCAAGCCCGCGTCCGCACCCGCAGCCAAGAAGGCCGGCAAGAAGTCCATGGGGCAGACGAAGATCGAGATCAAACTGCCCAAGTTTCTCCGCCCCAAGGTCAAGCAGAAGGACCTCATGACGCTCACGCGCCAGCTTGCGACGTTGGTGGACGCGGGACTGCCGTTGCTGCGTGGCCTGCATGTGTTGCAGCGGCAGACCCCCCACGTGACGCTCAAGGAGGCCTTGGCCGGGATGTGCGAATCGGTGGAGAGCGGCAGCACCTTCTCGGAGTCGTTGCTGAATTATCCCAAGATTTTCGACAATCTTTATGTAAACATGGTGAGGGCCGGCGAGGCTGGCGGTGTGCTTGAGGTGGTCCTCAACCGTTTGGCCGAGTTTGCAGAAAAGGCCGAGAAGATCAAGAACAAGGTCAAGGGCGCGATGGTCTATCCGATCGTGGTCTTGGTCGCGGCCGTCGGCATCACCGGCTTCCTGTTGGTCGCGGTGATCCCGAAGTTCAAGGACATCTTTAACGATCTGCTCGAAGGCAAGCCCCTGCCGGCGATCACGCAGTTTGTGATGGACGCCAGTAACATGGTGATGAATAACGGCCTGATGGTGGTCGCGGCGATCGCGGTGATCGTGGTGCTGTTTAAGCTCTTTGCCAAGACCAAGGTCGGGCGTTACCTGTTGGATACGGCCAAGATCAACGCGCCGATGTTCGGTTCGCTGGTGCGCAGGACCGCCGTGGCGCGCATGACGCGTACGCTCGGCACGCTGCTCGCCTCGGGCGTGCCGGTGCTGCAGGCGATCAACATCGTGCGTGACACCACCGGCAACGAGGTTCTCGTGCGCGCCATGCAGAGCGTGCATGACGCCGTCAAGGAAGGTGAGAGCATGACCGCGCCGCTGGCGGCTTCCAAGGTGTTCCCCCCGATGGTGGTCTCGATGGTGGAGGTCGGTGAGGAGACCGGTGCTCTGCCGGACATGCTGATGCGTGTCGCCAATACTTATGATGATGAAGTGGACAACGCTGTGGCGGGTCTGACCTCGGTGATCGAGCCGTTGATGATCATCGTGCTGGCCGTGATCGTCGGTACGATCGTCATCGCGATGTTCATGCCGATGATCCAGATCATCAGTTCGCTCGGGTCTCAGGCGTAACGACGCCGCCCGGAGCGGCCGATTCGTGTGTGTTCGGCGCTCAAGTGCCGGACGCGCACGGGCGATCGGCCTGACAGGAGGTTAATAATGAAAATGTTTGGTCAGAAAAGAGCGTCTTGCAGGACGTGCGGACAACGGAATGCCTTCACCTTGATCGAGATGATGGTGGTGGTGGCGTTGGTCGGTATTCTGATCGGCGGCGTGTTCCGTCTGCTCAGCGCGGCTGGCGAAGGTGCCAAGCGTGGCGAGACGATTGATCGCATGCAGCGCATTGAGAACGCGCTCTCTGGTTTCTACGCGACCTATGGCTCTTACCCGCCGGTGCTGCCGCACGGTTCGGCCGACCCCTTTGTTGAGGAAGACCGTCAAGGCAACGTGACCAAGGTCGCCGACCTAAAGGCTGAGAACGCCAACCGCGCAGCGGCCTGCCAGCCGATGTCTTTCGAGTTCCCGCCGATGAAAGCGCTCGATAGCTATATCGCCTCGGAGTATCGATCGGCCAACGTCTTCTCGCCCAATCTGAACCCCGGCGCTTTTCCACAGGACGGTGAATGGCCCAAAGTGAAGTTGTACCGTTACGGGGTGGTCTCCTTCTTGGTTCCCCGTTACGACGCGATCGGTGATTTTGAATTCAGAAAACAGGGGGGCAAGTACACTGCCTACGCGAGCGACAGTGACTTGGCCCCCCATGAGGATCTGTATAAGAACCACCGGATGTGGAAAGACGCCAACCCGGCAGACCAGGCTAAGGCACAGCGCGATGCCTGCGCACGCTGGCTGCCCAATCTGCGGGGCCTCATCAGGGGTGGTAAAAAATTGATGGATGTGCAGACCGGTGCCCCGCATCACGATAATGAAATGACGTTTTGCGAGAATAACAGGCCCGAGAGAGCGTATGCCACACAGGCCGGATCTAGATATTTTCTTCGGAAGATGACGATTCAGGATGCTTGGGACAACGATTTCTACTACTACTCAGCACCGCCCTATCAGAGTTATCGCCTCTGGTCGGCGGGCCCTGACGGTAATACCTTCCCTGCCAACTACCCCCTGCTGGAACTGGATGAAGCCAAACGCAAGATCGTGGGGGGCTGGATCAGGGACGATATCGTACGCCCGTCGCGATAGTAGAGAGGATGGGGGGCCGACAAGCCAAGCCGAGGGTAACTATGAGAATGACTTCCAAAAACAAAAGACGTTGCGGATTCACGTTGGTCGAGATGCTGGTAGTGATCGGCATCCTGGGTATCCTCTCGGCGGGGCTTCTCAGTTCGTTCTCGCATGTCCGCAGGGCCGCGCTCAAGTCAGAGGCGCAGAGCCAGGTCGCGGAAGTGGCGACGGCCTTTACCCTCTATCTGCAAAAAGAGCGGGCCTGGCCGCAGACGTGGCTGGATGCCGATAAAACGGAGATGGATGAAGAGGTC